>JAWUYI010000071.1:0-18269 GCA_034110885.1 Oleiphilaceae bacterium | reverse complement strand
CGTTAACGTTGGGACGGGTGTTGATGTGTCGATTAAAGAGTTAGCAGAGTTGATTTCGGAGGTCGTTGGCTTTAAAGGCAATATTACCTTTAATACGGATATGCCGGATGGTGCACCGCGCAAATTGATGAATGTTTCTTTGTTAGAACGTTTGGGCTGGAAGGCGTCGATTGAGCTTAAAGAAGGGCTAGAAAATGCGTTTCATTGGTATGTGACGCATCAAGATAACTTTCGGTCAAAGTAGGCGTTAACTCTTAGGCTGCTGTCCGAAATTTTACTTAGACTCAGGGCTCTGCGCTGGGTCTTTTGTTTTGCTGTCTATATTCAAGTTTTTCGTTTCGACGCTGCTGGCCACTAAGGGCTGTTTCTTTTCAGATTGAATAAAAATATACGAAGAGAACAGAGCAACACCGAGCAATGAGATGACGACATGTCTCGTACTTACTCCAATTGCTGTTTGATACGCGGACTTAAGCGTAGATATAAGCTCCGATGCAAACCTAAATTTAAACTTGGATCTAAACATAATAGTGTCAGCCCTTTAGAGTTGTTTTTGTAAGACCGAGTAATCATTTCGATGTGTTGAACCGAAGCTCAATACTATACGTTTGTGTAACTAGCCGTCTACGAATTGCTTGGATTGATTAGTTATGATTCAGTCAGCTTTAATCAACTTGTGGAATGATGGTCGGCAAACCTAAATAGAAAGCGCGCAGTCTTAGGCGGGCTTCCTTTACTTTGGCGCTAAACGTAGTTTTTGAACTAATCTTAACGCTTAGACGTAGTCAATTTGAGTCTAGCGAGCTGAATCGCCTTTAGTGACGTTTAGTTAGCACTAACCTGTTAGGTATCATCAGGTAGCTGTCTTATAAAAACACAGTGAGTGCATAAGACGCCGGTATCCCGTTAGGCTCCAACTTTATAGTGAATAATTAAAAGGATATTCAATGAAACAAACGGCAGTGTTTCTAGTCGTGATCGTTCTAAGTTTTGCTGTGGTCTCATGGATTCGTGGCGGAAAACCCCCAGTAGCTATCGGTGAGGTAAAGACAAAAGAGTCTTTGCAGGTTGCGGTGATGCCGATTACAAAACAGCCCTACAGGATATCGATTCCATCTTATGGCAACGTTGAAGCGGAAGAGCGCTTTAAGATTCATGCTTTAGTGAGCGGTCAAATTATTGAACGATCCCCTAAATTTAAAGCGGGTGCTTTTGTTTCGAAAGGCGATGTCTTACTTAAGATAGATCGAAATGAATATGAACTAGCTGAGTCCGAGGCCAAAAGCGCTCTAGCCGCAAGTGAGTTAGCTCTGCAGGAAGAATATGCCCGAGCAGAACAAGCACAAAGAGACTGGAATAAAACCAAATCTAGCTCGAATGCGCGAGAATTTGTGCTGCGCAAGCCTCATGTTAAGTCCGTCGAGGCCAAGCTAGAGTCGGCAAAAGCAGCATTGATCAACGCTCAAAGAAATCTGCAGCGTACGGTAGTAAAAGCGTCTTTCTCTGGACGCATTGAAAGTGTGCACGTAGAGCAGGGCGCGGTTGTGACGCCAAATACGCTTTTGGCTGAGGGGTTTGCAAGCGATTACGCGGAAGTCCGTTTACCTATCAGCACCAAAGACCTGCCCTTCATTCACGCGCAAGACATTACCAAAGACGATGTGGCGATTGAGCTTATCAATACGCTTGTTTCGCCACACCAAGTTTGGAAGGCAGAATTCGAACGTACCGATGCAAGTATTGATCAAAGTTCGCAGCAGCTTTTTGTGATTGCTCGAGTAGAGAATCCTTTTAGCAGTCAGGAATCTGCTCCTAAAGTGCCATTGCATTTGGGTCAGTATGTGAAAGCCGAGCTTAAGGGCCCAGAGAGAGAAGGCATTATCGCCATCGATAATGAACTGATCTATCAGGGTAGCTATGTTTATGTCGTCAATAGAGAGAAGACTGGGACAACCGAGGCCGGAGAAACGCACGATACCTTGGAGCGCAGAACGATTACTGTTTCGTTTCGTGGAGCAGAGAAGAGCGTTGTTGAATCAGGTCTAGAAGAAGGTGACTTGCTCGTCACCACATTGCTGGGTCAACTAACGAGTGGTATCAGAGTGGAGATTAACCCTTGATTGCTTGGTTTGCGCGGAACCATGTTGCGGCGAATTTACTCATGCTCACGATTGTCGCTTTAGGCCTTGGTTCTTTAAAGCTAAACATTCCTCTTGAAGTGTTCCCGAGCATTGAACCACGGGTTATCTCAGTATCTGTTGCTGTGCCTGGTGCTTTGCCGCAAGACATAGAGACAAGCGTTGCCATAAAAGTTGAGGAAGCGGTTCAAGACTTAGAAGGCGTAGAAACAATTTCGAGCCGATCTAACGAAGGCTCGGCAAGCATTAGCATCGAAGTCGACGACAGTTACGACGCCCGCGAAATTCTCGCTGAGGTAAAAAATAGAGTTGATGCCATAAACACTTTGCCGGCCGACGCCGAGCGCGCCATTGTCAGTTTGGCTAAACGTCAGCGTGAGGTAATTAGCTTGGCGCTTTCTGGTGCCGTCAGCGAATTAGAGCTCAGGCAAGAAGCACAGCGCATCCAAGATGATTTACTGGCATTGAACGGAGTGTCACAAGTTGAGCTTGATGGCGTGCGTGCATACGAAGTGGCGGTTTTTGTTTCTGAGCAGACATTGCAACGATATGGACTAACTCTTTCTACTTTGGCTGAGCGTCTTCGGCAGTCATCACTTGACGTTTCGGCAGGTACCGTTCGAACTCAGGGCGGCGAGGTGCTGTTGCGTTCTTCGGGGCAAGCGTACACCAAGCAAGAGTTTGAGCAGTTAGTGGTGCAAGGCGATAGCAGCGGAAGCCTGCTGCGTTTGGGCGATATTGCCGAAGTGTCGGATGGTTTTGTCGAGACCGAATCGCTCACGCGTTTTAATGGCCAGCCCGCTGCGATGATAGAAGTCTATCGGGTTGGAAAAGAAAGCGCGATAGACGTGGCGGACAAGGTATTGGCGTATGTTGATGAGAAGACACTCCCGAGCACGCTGGCGTTAACGCCATGGCGGGATCGCTCAAAAATTGTTAAAAAACGCATCAAGACTCTGACAGACAATGCCATTCAGGGTGGTATTTTAGTCATGCTTTTGCTCACATTGTTCTTAAGGCCTGCCATTGCTTTCTGGGTGTGTATCGGGATTCCCGTTTCGTTTATGGGAGCGTTTATGGTTATGCCTTTGTTTGGCGCCACGATCAACATTATTAGTCTTTTTGGTTTTATCGTTATTCTAGGTATTGTCGTAGATGATGCGATCGTGACCGGAGAAAACATCTACACACATCTACGAAAATCTGAAAACAGTCTCGATGCGGTAATTAACGGTACCAAAGAAGTGGCGGTGCCCGTTACCTTTGGCATACTCACGACAGTTGCCGCGTTTTTGCCTATTTCGTTCATTGAAGGCGTTCGCGGACAGTTGTTCGCTGCCATCCCCGTAGTGGTCATACCCATTCTTCTATTCTCTCTTATTGAGTCTAAGTTAATTTTGCCGGCTCATCTTAAGCATATCCGTATGAATCATTTGCGTGGTGCTCACGAAAAAGGTCGCCTCGAGCGAATGCAAGAGACTTTCGCTGACGGTTTTGAAGCGTTTGTTCTTCATTACTATCAACCGCTTCTTGTCGTCGTTTTGAAATATCGATACGCTTTTTTGGCCTTTTCTGTGGGGCTATTACTTGTGCTAACAAGCCTGCTTTCAAGTGGATGGATGAAGTTTGTTTTCTTCCCGAAAGTGCAAAGTGAGCTGGCGCGTGGATCTTTAGGTATGCCTACCGGAACGCCCATTGATATTACGGATACGCATGTAAATTTCATGTTAGAGCAGGCGCTTATTCTTCAGCAAAAATATGTGGATACCGAAAGCGGCGAATCTGTCATTCAGAACATTATGACGACTTCGGGTACATCAGGAGGGTCGTCAGGCTCGCATTTAGGTCGGGTTATGTTCGACATTACACCACCAGAAGAGCGACAACTTAAGGTCACGAGTCGTGAGTTGGTGAACGAATGGCGAGCTTTGGTCGGCCAAGTTCCCGGCGCCGAAAGCCTAACCTACCGCGCCGAAATTGGCAGAGTCAGCGACCCGATCGACATTGAACTGAAAGGCCAGAGTTTCGATGAATTGCGTGCCGTTGCGGGCAAAATTAAAGAAAAGTTGGCAACGTATCCTACCGTGTTCGATATCGAGGATAGTTTTTCTAATGGCAAGCAAGCGCTGCAACTGACTTTGAAGCGAGAGGCTTATGCCCTCGGTTTGACGCGTCAACAGATTCTAAAGCAAGTTCGCGAAGCGTTTTTTGGATTAGAGGTGCAGCGTATTCAAAGGGGCCGTGACGACATTAAGGTAATGCTTCGTTACCCCTTAAGTGATCGCACAGCGATTCGCTCTTTAGATCAGTTTTTGATAAATAACACGGACGGTTCAAGAACCCCGCTTTCTCAACTAGTTGAGTTTGAGCCAGAGATTAGCCCGTCTACGATTATTCGAATTGACCGTAATAGAACAATTAATGTGCGCGCAGATTTGGATAAGCAAAATACCAATATGCTCATACTCCAAGACGAATTACGAACCTATATTGACGAGATTTTGAGTCAATATCCGGGTGTTAAGTATCAAATGGAGGGTGAGGCGAAAGAGCAGCGTCAGTCATTCGGAAGTTTGCAGTATGGTTTGATCTTTGTCGCCTTCATTATCTACTGCCTGTTAGCTATTCCGTTCAAGTCTTACTTCCAGCCTTTAATTGTAATGGCCGTGATCCCGTTCGGAGCCATTGGCGCCATTGGCGGGCATTGGATCATGGGAATGGACCTAACGCTAATTAGCTTGCTGGGTATGCTGGCCCTGATCGGTATTATTGTGAATGACAGTTTGGTCTTAGTAGACTTTATTAACAAACGGCGCGGCGAAGGCAAAGAGATTCTGGAGACAGTTTCGATAGCGGCTGCATCGCGTTTTAGGCCCGTAATCTTAACGTCGTTAACGACGTTTTTTGGCTTGATGCCTCTATTATTCGAGAAGTCGACGCAGGCTCAGTTTTTGATTCCTATGGCCGTGTCCTTAGGTTTTGGGATTCTGTTTGCCACCTTGGTGACCTTGTTAATGGTTCCTGTTAATTATATTGTCATCGAGGATATTAAACGTATTGCGCACCGCATAGGTTCGTTCCTTTCTCGGAGTAAGGCTTGAAGCGGCAACATTCAGTACCCTTTGGTTTAGTTTCATCTCTATTGCAGGCGCCACGGGCGAGACAAGTCGATATCGCGCAAGTGTGCGATGAGGCGGGCCTACCTGACTGGCTTGCTGTGCTCGAATCAAATGATCCTTCGCTTCGCTTGCCTCTTGATGAGCTAGGCCAGTTTCTTATTACTCTATGGCGTCATATGGGAGACGAGGCAGGGGGGTTTCTATCGAACCCCATGAAGCTCGGCACTTTCTCAATGATGTGCCATGCTTTGATCTCTGCGGGCAATTTACGTCGCGGTTTATTGCGCAGTGCGCGTTATATATCCCTTATGACGGACGACCTTGAAATCAAACTTGAAGAAAGCGGGGACGAAGCGCGGGTAGTGTTTAATTGCCGCAATCACCTAGAGACTGACGAGGTTTTCTTCATTACATCGATGTTTATTATTTGGATTCGCTTGTCGTGCTGGATGATTGATCAGCCTATTCTTCTTGATCGCGTGCAATTTACCTTTGATCAGCCTAGCTACAGCGAGGAGTTTAAGCTTATGTTTCCTTGCCGCCACGATTTTTCTCAGACGCGTAATGTGTTTGCATTCAATAAGCGAATGCTCTCGATTCCGATCAAACAAGACGGCAGTAGTTTGGTTACTTTTCTAAACCATGCGCCGCAGTCCTTGCTCACTCAGTTTCGAGACGACGATAGTGTGACCGCGCAAATAAAACGTTTATTGTTGCAGCGCAACGGCCTGCATAGTGAGTTAGCGCCTTTAAGTTTTGATGAGGTTGCAGAGGAACTTGCGAGCACCACGCATACTTTACGCCGCCGCTTAAAAGAAGAAGGCCATAGCTATCAGGAAATTAAAGATAGTATGCGGCGAGACCAAGCTTTAGAGCTCTTAGAAAGCAGCGATATTAGTATTCAGGAGTTATCCGAGCGTTTGGGGTTTTCTGAAGCTGCTGCATTTAATCGGGCCTTTAAAAAGTGGACGGGCTTGAGTCCATCCTCGTTTCGAGAGCGATTGGTTTAAGGCTTTATCTGCGTTTTACGCCTTAGCTTCAGCGCGAGTTCTTTTTTCCTTACAGGTTTTCAAACCTTTGTCTGCCCGCTATCAATACAGCTTTAAACTCTCAACTTAGCGCATTTAATTGGTAAATTTGCACGAGCGCTGCGTTGTAGAATTGTAAGCTGCAACAAAATATCAACTCGCTTGCAAGCAAGCGTCATTGAGCCTTTCTCTCTCTCGTATATATTCGTTGGTGCTTTGATTCCTCCAATACAGGATATTACGAATAATGACTAACGAAGCTTATATTTTTGACGCCATCCGCACTCCTCGCGGAAAAGGCAAAGCCACTGGCGCACTTCATGAAGTAAAGCCGGTAACACTCCTTTCTAATCTTTTAAATACACTGCAAGAGCGCAACGGCTTTGAGACCAAAGCGGTCGACGATATCGTGATGGGTTGTGTAACAGCGGTAGGTGATCAGGGGGCCGACATCGCCAAAACTGCGGCGTTGGCAGCAGGTTGGGACGACGACGTCGCGGGCGTCGTTTTGAATAGGTTTTGTGCTTCTGGTTTGGAAGCGGTGAATACAGCGGCGATGAAAATACGCTCTGGGTGGGAAGATCTTGTCGTGGCAGGTGGCGTAGAGTCAATGTCCCGTATTCCAATGGGAAGTGATGGCGGTGCGTGGGCAATGGACCCGGAAACAAACTTCAATACCGGTTTTATGCCTCAAGGTATCGGCGCCGATTTGATCGCAACATTGGGCGGTTATAGCCGACAAGACGTAGATGCTTTTGCTGTGAAGTCACATCAAAAAGCAGCAGCAGCATGGGAAAGAGGGTCTTTTGCCAAATCAGTTATTCCAGTTAAAGATCAAAATGGTTTAACGATTCTTGCCCATGACGAGTTAATTCGTGCGGACAGTTCACTCGAAACGCTAGGCGCCTTGAAAGCCTCATTCCAAATGATGGGAGATATGGGCTTTGACGGTGTTGCGCGCGAACGCTACCCGCACGTTGAGAAAATTAATCATATGCACTCGCCCGGCAACTCGTCAGGCATTGTAGACGGCGCGGCAGCTGTGCTCATTGGTAGCGAGGCTGTAGGAAAAAAATACGGCATGAAGCCTAGAGCGCGTGTCGTCGCAACGGCAGTGGTTGGTACGGACCCTACGATCATGCTTACAGGGCCAGCCCCGTCTGCTCGAAAAGCGCTAGAAAAAGCAGGTATGGATATTTCAGATATCGACTTGTTTGAAGTGAATGAAGCGTTTGCATCGGTGGTGATGCGTTTTATTGACGAAATGGGTGTAGACCCAGAAAAAGTGAATGTGAACGGCGGCTCCATTGCAATGGGACACCCGCTAGGCGCGACGGGCGCGATGATCATTGGGATCTTGCTCGACGAACTCGAAGCACGTGATCTTAAGACAGGCCTCGCCACGTTATGTGTGGGCGGCGGCATGGGTATCGCAACTATTATCGAACGCGTTTAAGGGCAGGGGAAAGAATATGAGTTCAGTGATTTATGAAAAAGATCAGGACAATATCGTTCACCTGATTCTAGATAAGCCGAATTCTGGCGCTAACTTAATGGACCAAGAGTTCACAGAGTCTCTAGTGGCAGCGGTTGAGAAATTGAAACAAGACGAGTTTGCGGGAGTGTTGTTTCGTTCGAACAAGTCTACGTTTTTCGCAGGTGGCAACTTAGATGATTTGTTTGCCACCACTCGCGAAAACGCGCAGAGCTTATACGACATGGTGCAGAGCATCAAAGTCGCCATGCGCTATTTGGAAACCTGCGGAAAGCCTGTTGTTGCCTGTATTAACGGAGCAGCATTGGGCGGCGGTTGGGAGTTAGCGTTGGCCTGTCACCATCGCGTGGCATTAAGCAAAGGTGTAAAATTAGGTCTCCCTGAAGTGACATTAGGCTTGCTGCCAGGCGGTGGTGGCGTTATTCGCATGTCTCGCTTGCTTGGTTTGCAAGCCGCTCTTCCTTTCCTTACAGAAGGGAAGCAGTTCGATCCTAAGAAAGGCAAAGAACTTGGTCTAATCCACGATATCGTGGATACCGAAGAGCAGCTAGTCGATGCTGCAATCACCTTCATTAAAGCGAACCCTAAAGCGCAGCAGCCTTACGATGTTAAAGGGTATAAAGTTCCAGGCGGAAAACCGTCGAACCCAGCGCTAGCTAAAATGCTTCCTATTGCGCCAGCGATGATGCGTGATAAGACCAAAGGCGTTTTACCCGCTCCAGAAGCCATATTGTCAGTGATGGTAGAGGGATTGCAGGTTGATATTGATTCTGCCATGCGCATTGAAACTCGCTACTTTGTTGGTCTTGTCTGCGGACAGGTTTCTAAGAATATGATTGGCACGTTTTGGTATCAGCTTAATGAGATTAACGCGGGTGCAGCAAGGCCTAAAGGCGTCGAAAAAGCTAAGTTCCAGAAAGTGGGTGTATTAGGTGCCGGAATGATGGGCGCAGGTATTGCCTATTCAGCAGCATCACGAGGCATCGAAGCGGTTCTAAAAGACGTGAGTCAAGAAAGCGCAGACAAGGGTAAAGCTTACTCGGAAACGATTCTAGACAAAAAAGTTAAGCGTAGTCGCATGACACCGCAAAAGCGTGACGAAGTGTTGAGTCTGATCCATGCAACGACCGACGCAGATGATCTTAAGGGTTGCGATATTATTATCGAGGCCGTGTTCGAAGACCGTGGTTTAAAAGCAAAAGTCACGCAAGAAGCCGAAGCTCGACTCGAGTCCAACGCCATTTTTGCATCAAACACCTCAACGTTGCCTATTACCGGGCTGGCTGAGGCGTCAGAGCGCCCCGCTAATTTTATCGGGCTACACTTCTTCTCACCTGTCGACAAAATGCCGCTTGTAGAGATTATTTGTGGAGAGCAGACCTCAGATGAGACTCTGGCACGCGCCTATGATTTTGTGCAACAGATTGCGAAAGTGCCTATTGTGGTCAACGATAGTCGAGGTTTCTATACCTCCCGGGTATTTGGAACCTTTGCAAACGAAGGTATGGCTATGTTGGGCGAAGGCGTGTCTGCATCTGCGATAGAAAACGCAGCATTCTTATCAGGTTTTCCTGTCGGGCCGCTTGCTGTCACCGATGAAGTTAGCATGACCTTGGTCGAAAAAATCCGGAATCAAACTATCAAAGACTTAGAAGCAGAAGGCGTGCGTTATACCTCGCATCCCGCGGATCCTGTTGTGGATCGAATGCTAGAAGCGAGTCGTCCAGGGAAACTTGCGGGCGGCGGTTTTTATGATTACCCCGCTGGTGGCAAGAAGCACCTATGGTCTGGATTGAAAGACACCTTTGGCGGCGTTTCTGAGTTCGTTCTTTCTGACCTGCAAGACCGCTTACTCTATATTCAAGCGATCGAAACGGTTCGGTGTATGGAAGAGAAGGTGCTTACGAGTGTGAGAGACGCCAATATCGGTTCCATTATGGGAATAGGTTATCCAGTCTGGACCGGCGGTATTCTTCAATTTATAAACCAAACTGGCGTGTCAGAATTTGTTGCGCGAGCAGAAGAGCTCCATGAACAATATGGCGAACGCTTTGCAGTTCCCAATTTATTAAAACAGATGGCGGCAGATGGTCTGACGTTTAAAGATTAAGTTAAAACTTTGAGAAGCGCCGTGAAAAATCGCGGCCTCCTTTTACACGCATTCCTGAATACATAGATAGAGGTAATACAATGATAAAACGCACTGTATATGAATCAGAACATGAAATGTTTCGAGATAGCCTTCAAAAGTTCCTAAAAGACGAAGCGGTTCCTTACCACGCGCAGTGGGAAAAAGATGGTCAAGTCTCTCGCGAGCTATGGTCAAAGGCCGGTCAGCAAGGGTATTTATGTCCAACCGTACCGGAAGAGTATGGTGGTGTCGGTGCAGACTTCCGTTATAACGCTGTGGTAGACGAAGTTATTGCTGAATTAGGTTTGAGCGGCGTTGGCTTTGGCTTGCATAGCGATATTGCCGTGCCGTACCTCATGGCCTACGGAACGGAAGAGCAAAAGCAAAAGTATCTACCGGGCTGCGTCAGTGGCGATATCGTAACAGCGATAGCGATGACAGAGCCAGGAACAGGTTCTGACTTGCAGGGTGTTAAAACCAATGCAGTATTGGATGGTGATCATTATATTCTGAACGGTTCAAAGACCTTTATTACCAATGGTCAAATGGCCGATCTCGTGATTGTGGTAGCTAAAACTAACCCTGAAGCTGGCGCGAAGGGTACCAGTTTGCTTTTGGTTGAAGCTGCGTATGATGGCTTTGAAAAAGGTCAGAATCTAGAAAAGATTGGTATGAAAGCTCAAGATACGTCTGAGCTATTCTTCCAAGATGTAAAAGTGCCAAAAGAAAACCTTCTAGGTGTAGATGGGATGGGCTTTATCTACTTGATGCAAGAATTGCCACAAGAGCGATTGTCTGTCGGTTTGAATGCGATTTCGAGCGCGGAATCTATCTTTGATCAAACAGTGGCGTACGTTAAAGACCGCAAGGCGTTTGGACGTTCGATTTCGTCGTTCCAGAATACACAGTTTAAGTTAGCTGAGATGTCTTCGACCTTGACGATGGCGCGCGTGTTTGTCGATAAATGCTTGGAGTTACATATCGCCAAGCAGTTAGATGTTGTGACGGCAGCGAAACTCAAGTTACTGACCACTGAAATTCAGTGTGACGTTATTGACGAGTGCTTGCAGTTGCATGGCGGCTACGGCTACATGCTCGAGTACCCAGTTGCTAGAGCCTATGCAGATGCTCGCGTCCAAAAAATCTACGCCGGCACCAATGAAATAATGAAACTTATTATCGGACGCTCTCTAACATAAGTTCGATTTTAATGAGTCTTTGTAGACGTATATTTACTTAATAAAGACAGTAAGAATGGCTGGTAGGTTTACCGGCCATTTTTCTATTATTTTGTGTTAATTGCTGAGTCGCGAAGCTTGAACCGAAGCTTGAACCGAAGTTTGAATCCAAGCTTGAACTGAAGCAACCGCGCTCGCGTAATCGTTAGATGAGGAAAGCATGACCTTACCCCTTTCTGGATTGAAAGTTCTCGATTTTTCCACTTTGCTGCCCGGACCATATGCAACCCAATTGCTAGCCGATATGGGCGCTGAGGTGTTACGTATCGAAGCCAGTAACCGGCCCGATTTATTGAAAATGATGCCTCCAATGGTCGGTAAAGTGTCTGCCGCGCATGCCACGATCAATCGTAATAAAAAATCTCTGGCGATTGACCTAAAGCATCCTGATGCAAAGAGTATTATTCATGCGCTAGTTAAAGAATACGACATTGTTGTTGAGCAGTTTCGTCCCGGTGTCATGAAGCGCTTAGGTTTAGATTATGAAACGCTTGCTGAGATCAATGAATCTTTGATTTATTGTTCGATTACGGGCTATGGGCAAACAGGGCCTTTGAAAGACCGTGCTGGGCATGACATCAATTATTTAGCCTTGTCTGGCTTGGCAAGTTATTCCGGCCGAAAGGAAACAGGGCCGATTTTGTCCGCGACGCAAATTGCAGACATTGCTGGCGGTTCGCACCATGCTGTGATGGCAATCCTTGCTGCGCAGATTCAACGAAGCGCGTCCGGAAAAGGGCAGTATCTCGATATCAGCATGAGTGACGCCGCGCTGGCGTTGAATACTATGTTTGGTGCAGGAGCGCTAGCAGGAGGAAGGGATCCAAGCCTAGGGACCGAAATGTTGAACGGCGGTTTGTTTTATGATTATTATGAAACGGCAGACGGGAAGTACTTATCTGTAGGCAGTCTTGAGCCAAACTTTGCGTCGGCATTGTTATTAGCCTTAGGTTTAAGTGATCAACTGAGCAAGATTGCAGATCAACGTCCAGAAACGCAGACTGCATTGCGGGCTTCAATTGCTGACAAATTAAAGGCAGAAACTCAAGCCCATTGGGTTGAAGTGTTTTCTGCGCTTGATGCGTGTGTAGAGCCCGTTTTGTCAGTGAAGGAAGCGGCACAGCATCCGCACTTTGTTGCGCGAGGCATGGTGGCCGAGGCAGTGGACCGAGACGGCAATGTCGTCCCGCAGATCGCAAGCGCCTTGCCCTTTAAGGGTTCTCAAACGCAGAATAAAGCGGGTGCTGTTTTAGGTGAGCATACGGCAGAGGCACTGCGAGCTGCGCACTTTAGCGATGAGCAGATTGAAAGTCTCAAAGGTAGTGCGTGTATACGCTTGGGGTAGGGTAGCCAAGCATAGATTGGGTGCTTATCACGCTGCGTCTAATGTCGTTCATTGATATTTAGACGGGGCCACCACAATCCAGAATTTATGTCACCTTAACTAGGCTTGGGCTTATAAAGAATAACCAAAGCCAAAGTAGTAGTTCGTGTCTTTTTCCGGCGCCGCCGCCGTTTCTGAGAAGGGCTGTGCAAAACCGGCCCTAATTCCGACAGGGAGCAAGCCAAACCCAATGTCTAGGTTGAGCGTGATTTCTGCACCGGCACTGTCAAAATAGTCACTACTAGACTGCGCGCGTCCCGATTCATAAAAGACCGCGCCATGTAGGTTTTTCATTCCTAGTGGCCAGCTAGCTAAGCCTTCGTCGAGTTCAATAAGAGGGAAACGATAATCTGCAGAATATAAGCGAGGTCGCGTTCCAATCAACTCTTGGGTTTGGTCAGGGTAGCCTCGCATCGGATAGCCGCGTCTATGAATTAAGTTTTGCTCGTACGCTGAAAATGACGGGCCGTCGCCAAGATCAAATGGATCAGCGCCTTCTGATGCATAACCATGAAACGCCCGAAGCGCCAATGTATGTGCCTGGTATAGAGGGATGTATTCGAACCAATCAATACTCCACGCCTCGCCATCACTTTCTGCTCGCTGAACATTAGCGTTACTGCCTACAAGAAAGTCTTGCTCAGCAACCGCTAAAATACGACGTCCATGCGAGGGGCTAATGCCATAGAGTGCGGAGTAAGTGGAGTCGAACAAGCCGCCGACCCCGGCCGTTTTGACCCTTATATTACCGAGGTCGGTCGGTGAGGCTAGGTCATTCAAATCTCGTTCTTGCTGATTTCCTCCAGCAAATAAGAATAGGCTCGAGAAGTCGAAGTGCATCGTGGTGTGAGCAAGTGCGGCGAAGTCTTCGCGGGTTTCAATAAAGCGGGCTTTATCTTGAAAGCCCGCTGGGGAATTATTATCGCCTAGGGTGTAGTCGTAATCGCGAGAGTAAAGTAGCGTTAAGTGATTGTATGCCGTGTACGAAGCTTGAAAGGTATTTAACTCATTATCGACGTCGCGGCCACCAATGAGAGACCAGTTATGAAAATTCAGCTCATCTCTGCCATCTACCATAAGTGATAATGTGGTTTGCGCGTTATCGGAGACAAAGCCAAAAAACCACGATTGCGGCGCGAGTGTATCGAGTGAGCTGTAGTTATCCGTCGTTGGCGCTTGTGTCTGCTCAGCGCTATCGATGTCATATTGATTATTAAATGATTCAAGCATGGACCAGTTCGCTTCGAAGCCTTGGCCTGGTTTTTTAGGTTTGGAGACAGTCGTTAAATGGTCTTTTGCAATTGGGCTATAGGGAGCCTCATGAATATTCCAACCGTTCTCGGTATAGGCTCGATAAACAAGAGTGTTAGAAGCTGTGTTATAACGAGCTTGCGTGCTGCCTGTAAGGGTTTGCGTTAAGCGGTCTAGGTTCTTTGTTAGAAGAGAAAACACCCAAACCTCAATGACATTCTGATCGTCGCTGGTGATCAGCAGTTCATCAATTTCTGGCTTACCAGCGCTTCGCTTAGCTTTAACTTCGTAGTAGTTGATCCCTTCTGTTTGCAGTATTGTCTTAGGTGCGTTGTTTGGCGGCCTATTGTTTGATTTATCAATGTTTAAGACTTCAACGTTTGATGTTTCGTTGAGCTCTAATAATTGAATACGCCACCGCTTACCTGCACTTTTCTCAGAAAATGCGATGGTATTCTCGTCGAGCCAGGTTGGACTCGCGAAATTCACGTTTGGCGTTCCGTGTATTATTAGTGTCTCTTTGCGCTTTTCTATATCGAACTGAACGAGGTGCTTTCTGTTGTTATCAGCTTTAACTGCGAGCAGTGTGCCCTCATGCACTTCACCCTCAATAAAATGTGCGCACACGCTAAGCTGTTGAGTGCTATGTTCAAGTAAATCGTACGCATATAGGTCGTAGCTAAGGCTGTTATGTGTGCAGTGATTCTGCTGCAAGTAGTAAAGTTTTTCTTGATTCAAACCCACTAGCTTGGAGCCGGTATGGATACGAAAAAGAGCCTTTTGATCACCAATAGCTGAATGCTTCACCACCATTGTTGGCGCATACGCGTCGAAGGAGACAAAATAAATGTCTCCGCTTGGAGAGACTAAGGGGCTGTCGTTAAAGTAACCGTTCACCGTTAGTTGCTTCGGCTTCGTAAGTGTTCCTGCTAGCAGCGCGCTAATTTGTTGTTCGTAACGTGCTTGCAGCCAAGACGCATACTCACTCCAGAGCTCCGTTAAACCGGTCTGGTTGGTGTTATGCCGGGCAGGCCGATCGACTATAAAGGGGACGAGTTGGCCACTAAACGTTTCAATATAGTTTTGTATGCTAGCTTGCCCGTATCGCTCGTCTAAGAATTGGTAGAAGGGCACGCCATAGCTATAGGCCTTGTCTAAGGGCCAGTCTCGCACATTCTGTTGCGCTTTGCTTAATGGCAGTATTCCGGAGGCTGCTTCTGTGCGCAAGACCATGTCGTAATAGGTGTTTTGGCCGCGGCCAATCTGATTCTCCCATGAGGTTTCGATGTAGGTAGCGATCCCTTCTTTGAAGAACGACGGTTGGAACAAATTCGGAAACGTTAAGAAGTTGCGCCCGAAAATATAACGTGGAAACAAGGACCAATCACGCGCTTTATCGAGATGGATGACGTGCGTTAATTCGTGAATAATTAGTGTTTCGAGCCATGCGTCGTAGTCTTGAATAGCACTGAGCCCATCAGGGCTTGGGGTATATAGAACGACGCGATTATAAGGTAATGGCGAGGCATAGCCGTTCGCTCTGTCTTGTTGGTCACTTAGGGTGATATGAATTTTGTCTTTAGCTGACCAACTAAAAAACTCTTCAAGTTGCGGGAGTATGGTTTCAGCTATTGAAGACGCATCTCTTGCGATAGCTTCTTGTTCTGGCTTGAAGGTAACCGTTAAGTGTTCACTTTCTAAAGTTTGCCAGTCGTCAAAAGGGTTGTAATGCTCTGCGGCGAGGTTTTGGCCGCACACCAGTAGAAATATAAGAGCGAGCAATAGTCTTTGCATGGTATGGCCGTGTACTCTTTCAGTAGTTTCTTATTCGCGGTTTTTACTTGAGTGCAGAGTTTTTAGTTTTAGCTTAAAGTCTGCGTTCGTGGGTGAGCTTAATCCAAAGCGCTGCATGTTTAAATACCATAGCGATTTAGTTCTCACGCAGACTGATCGGCTTTTACGGTATTTGGTGAGAATTCGTGCGCCTTAGTGCATGCAACGCGTAATTTCGCCTTGCGAAATAAGGGTTTGCCTGACACACTTTTAAGCTGTGTTAAGTAGCATCGTTTGCTATTTACCGAATACGCAGCAGGCAGGAGTCAAACTCACGCCTGCGCGTCAGAATTAAACAGAAAGTGGAGCTTATGAGCAAAATAGTACCGGTAATCATGGCGGGCGGCAGTGGCACCCGTTTATGGCCTTTATCACGGAAGATGTACCCCAAACAGTTTTTGTCCTTAATTAACGAAAGCAGCATGTTCCAAGACACCTTGGCGCGAACAAAAGGGGCAAGCTTTGAGGTGGGTGAGCCGATAATCGTTTGTAATAACGAGCACCGCTTTATTGTCGCAGAGCAGTTAAGGCATACCGATCATCCTTGGCAATCTATTATTCTAGAGCCAGTAGGGCGCAATACGGCTCCGGCTGTTGCGCTCGCCGCACTTGAGGCTCAGGTTGCCGGTGAAGACCCTTTATTGTTAGTGCTCGCAGCGGATCATGTCATTAAAGATGTTGCGCGCTTTCAAAATGCGGTGTTGCTTGCAGCAGAAGAAGCAAAGCAAGGCAAGTTGGCTACGTTTGGCATCGTGCCACGGAGTCCTGAAACGGGCTATGGCTATATCAAAGCGAAGGCAACAATAGATCAATGCGCCCCTGTCGAAGCGTTCGTAGAGAAACCAGATGAGGCTACAGCCAAATCCTACTTGGCTGAGGGCGATTACTTTTGGAACAGTGGCATGTTCTTATTTAAAGCCTCGACGTATTTACGCGAGCTTGCCGAGCATCGTCCAGATATTCTGGAGGCGGTCGAGCTGTCCTTAGCAGGAAAGCATCAAGACTTAGACTTTACACGCTTGGATGAGAAAGCTTTCGCAGCGTGCCCTGACGATTCCATTGATTATGCTGTAATGGAAAAGACCAAGAATGCAGTGGTTATCGGCTTGGATGCAGGGTGGAGCGATGTCGGTTCATGGTCTTCGCTATGGGAAGAGAGTGAACAGGATGAGAATGGCAATGTGTGTCGTGGCGACGTTCTAACGCATGACGCATCGCAAAACTTGCTTGTAAGCGACCATAAAATGATTGCTGCCGTGGGCGTTAATAACTTGGTTGTTGTAGAAACACCCGATGCCGTTATGGTGGCGTCAAAAGATCGTGTTCAAGAAGTGAAGATGATTGTGAAGCAGCTTGAGAAGAATAATCGCAGTGAAGCGCATTATCATCGCGAAGTTGCTCGCCCTTGGGGAAGTTACGATTCGATTGATATAGGCGAGCGCTTTCAGGTTAAACGAATCACTGTCAAAGCAGGTGCGCAGCTGTCGCTACAGATGCATCATCATCGAGCGGAACACTGGATTGTCGTGTCGGGCACGGCGCTTGTAACTATCGGTGATGAGCAAAGAATGCTTTCCGAGAATCAGTCGACGTATATACCAATAGGCGTTACCCATCGCTTAGAAAACCCTGGTGTGCTGCCTTTAGAAATGATCGAAGTGCAAAGCGGTAGCTATTTAGGTGAAGACGATATCGTAAGGTTTGAGGATACGTACGGCAGAAGTTAAAACTACGACTATTATATGTGTGTGTTATCGCGTTGTTTTTCGTTAGGTAGAGGCTTACGGTCTGCCTAAATCAACCGATTAAATGAGAGTTGATGTCTATAGGTAAAAATCTGCTATCATGCACACGCTTAACTGGCGCGGTGTTGGTCTCAATGTTAACTCACGTTGTTTCATTTACTGTTATAGATTGTTAATACGTGAAGGGCCTATCGTCAGTTGTAAGTTTACTAACGTTTCTACGTTCATATTTATTAAGAGAAATTTTCATGATTAAAAAGATAATTATTAGTGCGGTCGTTGCACTTCCTTTTCCATTTTTACTATTTTTAGCGGGCTCACGATTAGATGTTTTTGCTTCAGAAACGTCTGCAATTGAGTTTTTAAAGTCAGATGAAGGCATTCAGTTTTATATTGTAGCGTTTGTCTTATTTGTCGTATCTTCAGTCATGGCGAATATGTTTTTTAGCAGTGAAAGCACTGCTTCCTTCAGCGAACAAGATGACTCAGATGACGAGTCTGGCCCTGAAGGCAAAGAGCGTGGCACGGTTAAGTGGTTCAACGTTAACAAAGGTTTCGGCTTTATCACAACTGAAGCGGGAGACGATATTTTTGTACACTTCCGTTCAATTCGTGGCCGTGGCCGTCGCAGTTTGCGTCAGGGTCAAAGCGTACGTTTTGATATTTCTCGCGGAGACAAAGGCATGCAAGCTGACAACGTGTCGGTTGTGCAATAGAGCTTTGCTCAAGTAATAAAAAAGACAATAAAGAACGGGCTTTTAGCCCGTTTTTTATTGTCTTTTTTTTGTTCTCTCTTAGATCGTTACTTTATGACCAGGGCACTAAATTACGTTCTGTTGCGCTGATTACCCACCACATATCACTGTTTTCAGCTTCTTGCTCGGTCCACGTTTCTGCCGAACATCTT
>JAWUYI010000070.1:0-8198 GCA_034110885.1 Oleiphilaceae bacterium | reverse complement strand
GTGTCGTTTGTTGTTCTTCCCTTATGTCTTATGAGCTTTGTTGTGTCGTTTATGCATGATGGGCTCGCGCTGTTTGGGTTTCAGATGGCTGACGCAGTGCTCGACTTTTTATTGGGTTTTTTGGCAGCGTTAGCGGACGTTGACTGGCAGTGGAGGTTGCCTATCACGCTTTGGTTAAACGCTGTGGTGTTTGGTTTGGCGCTCCCTCTACTATTCGCTCGTTTCAATCGAGCCTTCGCTTTGTCATTATTCTTACTGTTGTTTAGCTTGCTTGGCTTTGATGCGAAAAAAGCGCAGGACGACCAGAGTAGCTCCAAGTCACAGTTTTGGGTCTTAGATGCAGGGCAAGGGCTTTCTCTTGTTGTGCAAAACGGTGCATCGCTTTGGGTGTACGATACAGGCCCGGCATTTGAACGTTTTTCAAATGCGCGCGCTGTGCTAACGCCATACCTAGAATCTCAAAGTTTCGATCCGATGCTGTCGGGCCTAATTGTGAGTCATGGCGACATGGATCATGCGGGAGAGTCTGAGTGGTTCGCCGATTATTTTTCCCCACGCACTATTTGGATTGGTGAGCCCAAACGGACGCCACTGAAGCAAACGTCTACTGGCTGTGCCCTTGGGCAGTCATGGGAGTGGGCATCTAACAGTTCAAGCTTGCGCGTTGATGTTTTGTGGCCGCGAAAAGGCTATCAGGCGACAAGCGCAAATAACCACTCTTGTGTGGTGAGGTTTACGCTTAATGGAACGGCATTTCTCGTAATGGGAGACTTGGAAGGCGAGGGTGAGCGAGCCATGCTGGCTTGGATGGCAGAGCATCATATGCTCGCCGAGCTCAAAGCAGATGTTTTGATCGCAGGGCATCATGGCGCCGAAGCCGCATCAAGTATGACATTGTTGAAGCATGTTAAACCCGAATATGTGGTGTTTTCTGCGGGCTATTTGAATCGTTTTCGTCATCCAAGCTCAGGCGCGCAAGCGCGTGTTAAACGAATATCGGCGCAAGCATTGAACACCTTTGATACAGGCGCGATCGCCTTTTCCGTTGGCGCGAATAATGAGAAAGGCGGGCTGCTAGAACCTAAGTTGAGTCGTCAGCGAGCCACAGACTATTGGGTTTTGGAATAAAGCTCGAGATGCGTCTTGCGTAAGCGTAATCTACTTTGCCAAACGCTAGGCTTTTCAATCGCTGCGATTATGATAAAGTAGCGCGCACAAACCCTGTATCTATTGTATCAATGCACGCAAATACTAATCTGTGTGAAAGCTTTCTAGGAGAGACTCTGTGTTAGATCTTTTAAAGCCCGGCGGCGTCATTATGTTCCCGCTGTTGCTTTGTTCCGTATTGGCCTTGGCTATTATTATTGAACGGTTTTGGACGCTTCGCATAAATCGTTTAGCTCCGAAATCGTTAGTAAATGACCTTTGGGGTTGGATCAAACGCAAAGAGCTAGACTCTAAAAAGTTACGTGAGCTAAAAGAAGCCGCACCGATCGGCCGAATCCTAGCCGCAGGTCTTGTGAATGCAAAGCATGGTCGAGACATCATGAAGGAAAGCATTCAGGAAGAAGCCAGTCATGTTGTTCATGAAATGGAACGCTTTCTTACTGGGCTTGGTACCGTTGCTGCAATTGCACCTTTACTAGGCTTGCTCGGAACCGTTATTGGTATGATCAAAGTGTTCGCACAACTGCAGTTAGAGGGCGCCGGTAATGCGGCAGCGCTAGCGGGCGGTATATCTGAGGCACTAATCACTACCGCTGCGGGCTTGACGGTTGCAATTCCAGCGCTAATTTTCCACCGTTACTTTTTGCGTCGGGTCGACGAGATCGTTATTGATATGGAGCAGGACGCGTTAAGGCTTGTTGAAGTCATACACGGTGATCGTGAGCCTTCGCGCACCGAGGAAAAAGCACCTTGAATTTTAAGCGCCAATCCTCCGAAGAAGTATCAGTAAACTTAACACCACTGATCGATGTGGTGTTTTTGTTGTTGATTTTTTTCATGGTATCCACCACTTTTACTAAGGAAAGCCACTTGGACATTGATTTGCCTCAGTCGAGCGCAGATCCAGCCCAGCCAACGGCAGAAGAGATAGAAGTGATTATTAATGCTGAAGGTGAGTTCTCTGTTAACGAGCGAGCACTTATCAATAATCAAGAAGATACCTTGAAGAAAGCGGTCGAGAAATTGTCTAACGGCAACACGAAGATACCTTTCATTATTACTGCAGACTCTAAAACCGCGCATGAGCACGTTGTTCGTGTGATGGACGTAGCAGGGCAGTTGGGGTTTGTTCAGCTTAGTATCACGACGGAAAGAGCGAAGTCGACTAACTAACTTTAGCAGAGCACTATGAGTAAAGGCGCAAGCGCGTTACCCGATATCGAAGATTCAAATTGGCAGTTGTATAAGCGGCTGCTTGTTTATCTCAAACCTCTAAAATTCTATTTTGCGCTAAGTATTTTTGGTAATGCGATTTACGCGGCTTCAAGCGCGTATATGGCTAAAGCGCTCGAGTTTGTTATTCAGACTATAGAAAACCCTACCCCCGACGGAAGAATACTACTTCCCGCTTTGATTTTGTTTTTGTTTGCTGCACGAGGCCTAGGTGGGTTTCTGGGTGGCTATTATATCGCTTACGTTGGTCGCAATATTGTCCATCAAATGCGGCTTCAGATCTTCGGTCGCTATTTGCGTCTACCTAGCTCGTTTTTTGATACCAACTCTTCCGGGCACCTTATCTCCCGCATTACCTACAACGTTGAGCAAGTTTCTTCGGCGGCAACCGATGCTATTACAGTGATCGTGCGTGAAGGCCTAACGGTGATTGGTCTGATGATCGTGATGTTTACATCGAACTGGAAGTTGACGCTTATCTTTTTAGGTTTGGGTCCGATTATTGGTTTCGTGATTAGTTATGTGAGTAAACGCTTCCGTAAGCTTAGTGAACGCATTATGAGCTCGGTCGGAGATGTGACCCATGTTACTTCTGAAGTAGTGAGTGGCTATAAGGTTGTTCGCATATTTGGCGGTGAGCGTTATGAAGAAGAACGGTTCTTAGAATCAAGTAAGTACAACCTTGTGCAAAGCCTGAAGATGGAGATGACTAAGATGATTAGCACTCCGATCATTCAGCTACTTGTTGCGCTGGCGATCTCGTTATTGATTTGGTTGGCTTTGGCCCCCGATGTCCGTGGCGACATGACTGCGGCGAGTTTTGTTGTGATCATTGCTGCGGCTTCTACGATGGCTAAGCCGATTCGTCAGCTCACTCAGGTGAATGAAAAAATCCAGCGTGGCGTTGCGGCTGCGCGTGACTTGTTCACTGTTATTGATGCGCCTCCCGAAAAAGACGAAGGCACAAAAGAACTGAGCGCGGTAAAAGGCGAATTGATCTTTAAAGATGTACGTTTCCGCTATAACAGTAGCGAAGCGGAAGTGCTCAAAAACTTCAATCTGACAATTAAGCCTGGCGAAACTGTTGCCTTAGTTGGGCGCTCAGGGAGCGGTAAATCAACGGTTGCAAACTTGTTGCCAAGATTTTATGAGCCTTCTGCTGGGTCGATTACTTTAGACGGCGTTCCGCTAAGTGAATACACTTTGCGCTCTTTGCGTGACCAAATTGGTTTGGTGACTCAGCACGTAACCTTGTTTAACGATACCGTGGCAAACAACATTGCTTATGGGAATCTAAAAGGTGCGGATGAATCGGAGCTTCGTGATGTCGCTTCCAAGGCAAATGCGCTTGATTTTATCGATGACAAGGACAAAGGCTTTAACACCGAGATTGGCGACAATGGCATTTCCTTGTCGGGCGGTCAGCGTCAGCGTTTGGCTATAGCTCGGGCCTTGCTTAAAGATGCGCCCCTGTTAATTTTGGATGAAGCGACTTCAGCGCTTGATAACGAATCTGAGAAAGTAATTCAAAAAGAGTTAGACGAGTTAATGATTGGTCGCACCACGCTTGTAATTGCGCACCGTCTATCGACGATTGAAGGCGCAGATAAGATTGTTGTAATGGATAACGGTTATATTGTTGAGCAAGGCACGCATCAGGAGCTGTTAGATAAAGAGGGTGAGTATGCCAAGCTTTATAATATGGCGTTGTCTGATGTAGTGTAACTGGCACTCATGTCCGATTCTTTTTCCGATAAGGTAAATCGCGCTTGGTATCAGGGTGGAGTGTGGATTTACCTGTTCGCTGTTTTTTCTTTCTTTTATGCCCTTGTTATCTTCGTAAAATCCCGTCTACAAACACCACCAATACAAACCAATGTACCAGTTATTGTGGTCGGTAATATCACCGCTGGTGGCACCGGCAAGTCTCCTTTAGTTTCTTATCTCGTTCGTTACTTTCAGAACAAGGGTTATCGTGTGGGTATTGTCAGTCGTGGCTACGGCGTTGCCATTCCAAAAACTGAAGTTCGATTTGTTCAAATGGATAGTGCAGCGAGTGAAGTCGGTGACGAACCACTTATGCTTAAACGTCTATTGGAATGTGATCTCGCGCTGTGCCCAACGCGCTCGCTTGCCGTTGCTGCCCTCGAAGAGACAGGTTGTGAAGTCATTATCGCAGACGATGGTCTGCAGCATACTGCCATGTATCGAGATATCGAATTATGCGTAGTCGATGAAGCGCGAGGCATAGGCAATGGCTGGTTACTCCCAACCGGCCCTTTGCGCGAACCAAAGTCTCGTTTGCGAAGCGTTGATGCAGTGGTCATGAATAGTAGTGAACATAGTGTTGGTTCGGATGAGAGAAAACGTCGCCATGATTTCTTACCTCATGCAACACCTGTTTCGTATATGCAGCTATGTCCACAAGAGTTTGAGAGCTTAGAATCTGGGGACATTCGTGAGACCAAGAACTTCGTCGCTTATGTGAATGCCGAGCAGTGTAAGGCTATTGCGGGTATCGGTAACCCTCAGAGGTTTTTCGATACCTTGAATGATCTTGGCGTGCTGTGTCCATCGCACGCTTACCCTGATCACTATGCGTTTTCTAATAGTGACTTCCCCGATCCTGATGCCATGATTCTCATGACAGAAAAAGATGCAGCCAAATGCCGAGGTCTAGGCTTAAAGAATGCGTGGTTTTTGCGTGTTCGGCCCGAACTTCAAGACAAGCTAGCGGATAATCTTTACAATCAACTTATTGCCCGAAAACGCTTGCAGCCAAAGTAATGCTCGAAATGGTGAGCTAAGGCTTTAAACTTTTTATCAATTAATTGTGCTAAAGCACAATGTAGCGAATGGACTGAAATTTTGGATAAAAAATTACTTTCGATACTGGCCTGCCCACTCTGCAAAGGTGAGCTAAAGTACGACAAAGAGGCTTCGGAGCTGATTTGTAAAGTGGACGGTTTAGCGTACCCAGTGCGTGACGAAATACCTGTGATGCTTGAATCTGAAGCGCGCACGCTCACGACGGACGAAAAACTCAGTAAAGATTAACCATCAACCTGCCGAAGAGGGCGCTAGCTTATGCTCAAGTTTCATATTGTGATTCCCGCCCGCTTTGGATCTGAGCGCCTGCCGGGCAAGCCGCTATTAGATATTGTCGGTAAACCGATGGTTCAAAGAGTGTTCGAGCAAGCGAAAAGAGCCGGCGCTGAACGTGTGATTATTGCAACAGACAACACTGACATCTATGAAGCTGCCAAAGGCTTCGGCGCCGAAGTTGTGATGACGTCTCCCAACCACCCTTCTGGCACCGACCGTTTAGAAGAAGTGGTCCGAACGCTTGAGTTTGACGACGATGACATTGTAGTGAATGTTCAGGGAGATGAGCCTCTCATCCCTCCAAGCATTATAAAACAAGTCGCGAATAATTTAGCCGAGCACCCCCAGGCAGGCATTGCGACTCTTTGCGAACGCCTGCATGACTTAGATAGCGTTTTGAATCCTAATGTCGTGAAAGCGGTGTTTGATGAGCATGGTTTGGCGTCGTATTTTAGTCGAGCACCGATACCTTATGCTCGTGATGCGATGACCGAAAAGCCGCCACGCTTGCCATCCAATGCAGAGTATTATCGCCATATTGGCATGTACGCGTATCGAGTATCGTTTTTGAAGCAGTATGTTTCGTGGGTGCCAAGTATGACGGAACAAACAGAAAAACTAGAGCAGCTTCGCGCGCTGAGCAACGGTGTTCCGATCCATATAGAAGTAGCCCATGAGACACCGCCCGCGGGCGTTGATACCGCCGAAGATCTCGAACGTGTCAGAGCTTTGGTCGCTCTTTGACCTTGTGTCGATAGCGTATGGAAAGAACATGTATATAGAACAACGATAGGGTATAGCGCAGCATGGTTCGGGTTATGTTTGTTTGTCTGGGTAATATTTGCCGTTCGCCGACAGCACATGGTGTATTTGAGGCCAAGCTTCGAGAAACCGGCCTAGCGGAATTGGTCGAGGTGGAATCGTCTGGCACTGGATCTTGGCATGTAGGCGAAGCGCCGGACAAACGAGCATCGAAGCATGCCGCTAAGCGAGGGTATGATTTGTCCCCTTTACGTGCCCAGCAAGTTCAAATAAATGACTTTTACCGTTTCGACTATATTCTGGCGATGGACGAAGCTAACCGGCGCGATTTGTCAGAAATGATGCCGGAAGATGCCAAGGCGAAACTTGAGCTATTCCTCTCTTACACCTCGCTCCCGGAGACCGAAGTGCCAGACCCATACTATGGTGGTGACGCAGGTTTTGAACATGTGCTTGATCTTGTCGAGTCTGCCTCAGACGGTCTGCTCCAAGAAATAAAACGAGCACTGCGCTGAATGACTGCACACCATGAAACGAAAGATTTAAGTGCTCTGAACACCTTGGCACTGCCGTGCGTAGCGCACGACTATACCGAAGTATCAAGTCGAGAAGCGCTTACGTCTTATCTTTCGGGTCTTGATTCGGAGGCTCCGCTATTAGTCTTGGGTGGAGGTAGCAATCTAGTTTTGCCAGAAGCATTGAGTGTTCCTGTTTTACAGATAGTGAAAAACGACGTGCGGTATGAGAAGAGTGGCCATGCCACCCTAGTGCATGTCAGCGCAGGGGTAGAGTGGGATGCTTTGGTTGCGGCCGTTGTCGCCAAAGGCCTGCGGGGTCTTGAAAACCTATCCTTAATACCGGGTACCGTTGGTGCCGCTCCTGTTCAGAATATTGGTGCCTATGGCGTCGAACTGAAAGACCATTTACTTAGTGTTGAGGTGTTTGATCGAAAGCTTAATAACTTCGTTATGCTTGATGCTGAACAGTGCGATTTTTCGTATCGTGACAGCATTTTTAAGCGTAATGCTGGTCGATTTGTTATTTTCGAAGTGACGTTTAGGCTCAGTCCCACAACCCCTTTCACGCTGGGGTATGGCGAACTAAAAAGCCTTTCCCTAGATGAAGCGTTAGACGCAGAAAGTGTGCGTAATGCTGTTATCGCCGTAAGGCAAGCTAAGCTTCCAGATCCTTCTGAGCTACCAAATGCAGGCAGCTTCTTCAAAAACCCTGTTGTCAGTGCTGAGCAGTTCGAAGTCTTGCAAGCGCGCCACCCGAATCTCGTTGCCTATGAGATGCCGAATGACACGTATAAGTTAGCAGCGGGTTGGCTTATTGATCAGGCTGGTTGGAAAGGGGAATCTATAGGTCCTATCACGATCCATAAGCAACAGGCCTTAGTGTTGACAAATGTCGGCAAAGCCACGCAAACCGATGTTCTAGTAGCTGCGAGAATATTGGTTGAAGATATTCATGTTCGCTACGGTGTCGTTCTTGAAATTGAGCCCGTTGTTGTCGGAAGCAACGAAACGACTTAGTTAAGATTGTGAGCTGCAGTGCTGAACTGAAGCGCAAACGTATATAGCTATCGAGTATGCGTAATAGTCTTTAACGACTACCCTTGTATCAAAAATAAAGAGATATTTTCTATGCGCTCAATAAAGCTTTTTTCTACGATTTCATTAATGGGTTTGATCCTGCCTCAATATGGCCTTGCAGGTAGCAACCCTTGCACCGCTGCAACAGGCACCTTTATGAATGGTTGGACTGGGGATTGCTCAAACCCCAACGGCACGCCAGGTGGCTTTGATTCCTTAGAGGTAGATATTGGAAAATCGTCTTTGATCCTTAGGATGGATTCCAGTATTACAGCTAGCACCAACCCTGCCGCCTTTACCTATTTCTGGCGTGATATTACTTTCAAGGGCGCTTTG
>JAWUYI010000069.1:0-42810 GCA_034110885.1 Oleiphilaceae bacterium | reverse complement strand
GTCGTAAGCAGGAATCTTTGCATCGCCATAAGAGGGATGTGGTACACGCTGATAATTCTGCTCAAACACATTGTCGAGCTCGTCGGTCTCTAAAGGAATAGCGGGAGGGTTGATCCACAAATAGCGATCGCCATGCGCTTGCACCAATACATGGGCATTCGCTGGGTTCGTCTCGATGTGAAGAACGCGAGACGTGTGCGCATACATTACAGGGTCTTTGACGACTTTTTCATAAGATGGCAAGTGTATATATTCTTTGGCGGCACCACTGATTGGCCAAAAACGCAGAACGTGGGTGTCGCTCTCTACTTCTACAGCATCAGGGCTGCTAGCAGATTTGCTGTCACAGCCATTGCCTTCTTCTGGGGCGCTTGTGTCAATATAGGGGTTCTTTGGTTTTTCAACTTTTCCAGGTTTATCAAGGCGGGTAGAGTCGCGCGCAGCCCAGTCAGTCGGAAGCTGCTTGACGATGCAGGCTGTGCCTCGAATATTTGTCATTTCCCGAGGACTTTCGCCACGAGATACTCTGTGGGCTATTTCCGCGATTGCACGCTCTGCATTGCCATACAAAAGTATATCGGCTTTAGAGTCGACGAGGACGGAGCGCTTAACTTTGTCCGACCAGTAATCGTAATGAGCCATTCTTCGCAGGCTTGCTTCGATACCGCCAATGACAATCGGAACGCCTTTATAGGCTTCACGGCAGCGCTGGCTATATACGTTAACTGCTCTATCTGGCCGCTTGCCGCCTTCATTGTTAGGCGTGTAGGCGTCGTCATGACGAATTTTTAGGTCAGATGTGTAGCGGTTGATCATCGAATCCATGTTGCCGGCCGATACGGCAAAAAACAGATTAGGCTTACCTAGTTGCTGGAAGGCTTCTTTTGAAGTCCAGTCTGGCTGTGCGATGATGCCTACTCGAAACCCTTGAGACTCTAATAGTCGGCCTATTACGGCCATACCAAAGCTTGGATGGTCAACGTATGCGTCGCCACACACTATGATGATGTCACAGCTATCCCAACCCAAAACGTCCATTTCTTGACGTGACATGGGTAGAAATGGCGCGATACCATAGCATTCTGCCCAATACTTCGGGTATGAAAACAAGTGTTTGTCGGCTTGCATGAGAACCTTCTGGGTATAAAAAGGGCTGCATTCTACACGTAACACTAAGAGCAACCTAGTGTTTGTATGCTAAGTTTAGGATAAAAAGTAAACAATTGTGGGATTTAATACGATCTGGATATTAGTACTGGCTGCAGGTCAGGCTTCGCGTTTTGGTTCGCCTAAACAGCTTGCCCGTTTGCAAGATAAAAGCTTGCTGGGCTGCATGGCATCTAAGGTAGAAAAACTGCGATGCCGCTTGGCGCTTGACGGTGTTCGGGCTCGCAGTCTCTTAGTATTGGGCGCGCATGCCGACTTGATTCAGCAGCAAGAAGATATGAATTTGTGGGACATCGTGGTTGAAGCGAGCTCTTGGGAGCAGGGGATGGCTGCGTCTTTAAACGAAGGATTGAATGCGAGTATGAGTGCGGACCAAGTTGAGGGCCGCTTAAGTGCAGGCGCACTGGTCTTGCTTTTGGATCAGCCTTTGATTGAGGTCAGCGAATTGGCAAGTATGGTGAAGTCTAGCTTAGAGAGAGGTCAAATTGTTTGCTCTAAATATGCCGACAGTGTGGGTGTGCCTGTTTTTTTTCCTGCTTCAGAATTGTCTGCGTTGAGGCGCGTGAAGGGTCAGGCAGGAGGGGCGAAGGCCTTTATTCAGCAAAGGCCTTATTCTGTGATGAGCATGAAGGGCGTGGAACACGATATAGATACACCCTCCGATCTTTTCGCCATAGAGCAGGCAAGAAGCGCTCTTGATTAAAGGCTATAGATTAACTTTTAACCTAGGGGGATCAAGCCGCCAATTGCAGCAATACCTAAGGCAAATACGCCAATACTGACCGCTAGTGCGTAACCATAAAACTTGGCATTTTCTTTCTTCTGACGGCGAATAAATGTATCGATGCTTTGTTCCGCCACATCTTCTGCGGTTTGACGCGACATTTCATGCGCTTGCTGAATCGCTTCGGCCTGAAGCTTTTGCCAGAATTCCGTGTCGATATTTTGAGCGCTCTTGAGGTGTTCTTTTAGTTCGTCAAAGTCTGGGGTGATGGCTGCTTGAGTGTCAATTTGTTTGACGATGTCGGTTTTTAATTCTTTTATCTGGTTTGCAATGAACATGCTCACTTCGGTCGCTATCTCGTCTTTGATCGCGTCCGTTTTTTCTTTAATACTTTGTTCATGCTGATCCATTACCTTTTCAAACAGTACTTTTTGCTCCTGACTCACTTCGGTGACCACTCGTTTGAAATGGTCGTACTGGTCGTCAAACAGGCCTGAGAGTAATTCGTGAAGTCGATTGTTAACATTAGTACGCACGGCTGAACGCGCTATTTCTTCGATCATATCGGTGGGTAAGTTCGCCTGAACGGGCTCGGATTTTGTAGCAGTAGGCACCGGAGTCGCTGCTTTTTGTTCAGGGGCTGGTTCTTCAGCTGCAATCAGGGGTGTTTCAGGGCTAGCGTCTGAACTACGGGGAGCACTTTGATCTGATGACATATCTAAGTCTAGTTCTAATTCTAGCTCTAAGTTCTGCTCGGAGCTTTCAGTTTGTTCTGTGCTTGTGAGCTCTTCAGAAAGTTCGTCTAAGTCGAGTAGTTCGCTTTCGCTAATGGTCTCGACAGCGTCGTCTGAAGCGATTTCCATAACAGGAATATCTAAATCGAGGCGTTCAGTGGGCTCTGCATCTAAGCCTAACTCTGCGTCTAAATCTAAGTTGTCAGCTGTTGCACTTAGGTCTTCAGCAACTGTAGGTTCTGCTTCTGCTGCCTTTTGTGCTTCGTCTTCTAATTGCGCGATAAGTTCAGCTACATGGCCCGGCTCTGCAGGTTTAGTCAGCACGTCATAAATCCCATGACTTACAGCATCCTCTGAAAAATCGCTCGATTTTTTAGAGGTACACATAATAATCGGTACGTGAGTTGAAAGGCCGTTTTCTTTGATGCGTTTCGCGGCGTCAACGCCGTTCATGCCGGGCATTAGCTGGTCCATAAATATTACATCAGGGATTGCACCACCAAGAATTGTTTCTATCGCTTCTTCACCTGAGCCTGCCATCGTGACATTTAAGTCGAGCTTTTCAAGCAGCTTGCGTAAAGCAAAGCGAGCGACCTTTGAGTCGTCAACGATTAATGCGCTCTTAATTGTCATGGTGTGT
Organism: Oleiphilaceae bacterium; assembly: GCA_034110885.1. Lineage (GTDB taxonomy): Bacteria > Pseudomonadota > Gammaproteobacteria > Pseudomonadales > Oleiphilaceae > PZPK01. The sequence goes on along the minus strand of JAWUYI010000069.1, from coordinate 39,545 downwards.
AACCTCTTCCTATTGCAATCCGCTGTAATGGTCAGCGTTAAATTCATTCATGTTTGTTTAGTTCTTTGCTCGAAGCTTGGTATAGGTTTACCAGCCTTCAAGTTTCGGGCATTCGGTGGCTCGGTAGCTCTTGGGTCTGTAACAAACGCCGGGCTCAGATGAGCGAGCGGTAAAGACTTCACCTTCCGCTGTCGTAAGCGTGACCTTTCCGAAAGGTTCCCCGTCTTTAAATGTACCCGTAATCTTGCTGCCGTTAGGGTTCATAAGTTCCCCTTTTCCGTGATACAGACCTTCAATAAACTGGCCTTCATACTTTTTGCCGTTTGGATAAACTTCTACGCCTTTCCCGTGGAATAGCCCATTAGAGAAAGACCCTTCATAGTGCCCGCCATCGGGATAGGTGAGAGATCCGCTGCCGTGGAATAAGTTGTCACTAAACCCACCAACGTAAAGCAATCCGTCGCGCGTTGTTAGTGAACCTTGGCCGTTTAGCGCGCCGTTAATCCAGTACCCCGTGTAGATGTCGCCATTTGCTTTGGTGAGCGTGCCGTCACCGTTAAATTCGTTGTCTGAGAATTGGCCAACATATGTGTCGCCATTGGAACTTGTATAGGTTCCTTCGCCTTTGCGGGTTCCCTCAAACCATTTGCCTTGGTATTTTGAACCGTCTGCGTAGCGAGCAGAACCCACTCCGTGGAAAAGGCCATTGACGAATGATCCTTGGTAGTCGATCTTTGCACCGTTTTGGTATCTTCCTTGGCCTGTCTTTATGTCGTTTTCCCAGGTGCCATTGCTATAGTTAACCGTAGTGTGACGTTCAAGTCGTGCATTGATAGTTAAGTTAGCGCCGCGACTTACTTGAACCGTTTGTCTCCAAGAGCTAAAACCTGTCTTGGTCACTTCTATGTCATAGGAACCCGGAGCTAAAGCAACTTCTAACTTGCTCGGGCCATAAGGTTTGCCGTTGATTAGCACAATGTCGTTGTAGACGTTCGAGCTAATGGTGAGTTTTCCGGTCTGTATCGCGTTAGTCGACGCTTTAGGTTCCTGGGATATAATTATTGGTTCGCCATTAGGTGGCATGTTTAGACCTTCGATGGCGGCCAGTATTTTTGCATCTTTTGTTGGCGGCAATTGGTCTTTAAAAATCGCATCCGACTCATCTATTGGAGTGTCTGTGTTTTGCTCGGGGTCTTTGGTTGGAGCGTTTGAAAGCGCAGCTTCATCCGCTTGTTTTTCTGCCAAGTGGGAGCTGGGCTCTATGATTGATTCTTTTGAAAGCGTTTCGCTTAGGTGTACGAACCCTGCCGAGACCAAAAGCATCAGCATTAGTGCATTAATGAAGAGTAAAGGTCTAATATCGACCATTCTATATTCCTGTGAAACCCATGACACACTTGAGACTCTTCTCAAGACTACGTTTGTGTTCGGCGAATAGAGCGTTTGCATTCACATTCTTAATGTGTGGTTTGCAAAAGCTATGGTTTTGATCGCTGCTGCTTTGAATGTCGCAATGATTTTAAATGTTTAAAACGTCGAAAAGCATTAAATTCATTGAACATCTAGTTAGATTCTAGACATAAAGTATTGATTTTGCTTTTTAAAAGCCTGTATTTGTAAGGCTGATCACAAAACTTATTTTGTCGAGTCCAGAATAAACCCTTATTCGGCTTACCTACGTATATTTATACTTAAATTGCATCTTGCTAGTAACGTGTTGAACTTGTTAGTGTAAGCACATCTACTCGCGCGCTAGGGCACGTCATCGCTCAGCGTCACGTTACAGTACACCGAACAGCGTTTATTAAGGAATGTCGTAGTGACTACTCACCCGGAATTTGAGTTATTAAGAACCCAAAAAATTGAGTCTTTGGCAATTGTTGCTGAAGAGTATCGCCACAAGAAAACTGGCGCGAAGCATATGCATTTTGCTTCAAAAAATGATGAAAATGTTTTCCTTGTTGGTTTGAAGACAGTGCCTACCGACAACACAGGTGTTGCACATATTCTAGAGCACACTGCTTTGTGTGGTAGTGAGAAATACCCCGTTCGCGACCCCTTCTTTATGATGATTCGTCGTTCACTGAATACCTTTATGAATGCGTTTACGAGTAGTGATTGGACGGCTTACCCGTTTGCGAGTAAAAACAAAAAAGATTTCAATAATCTGTTAGAAGTGTATTTGGATGCAGTTTTCTTTTCGCGCCTAGACGAGATGGATTTTTTACAAGAAGGTCATCGCGTAGAATTTGAAGAGGCGAGCAATCCAGAGACACCATTGGTTTATAAAGGTGTTGTCTATAACGAGATGAAGGGTGCGATGAGCTCTTCGGTGAGCCAACTATGGCAGAACCTTACGCGTTATGTATTTCCGACATCAACCTACCACTACAATAGTGGTGGTGATCCAGAACACATCACCGACCTGAGCTATGAACAGCTTAAGGCATTTTATAGCAAGCACTATCACCCAAGTAACTCTGTATTTATGACCTTTGGCGATATCCCTGCATCAGAGCATCATAAGGCGTTTCACGATTACGCGTTGAGCCGGTTCGAGCGCTCCGAAGACCTTGCTGTGGTGACTGACGAGAAGCGTTACTGCTCTCCGATGCGAGTGCTAGAAAGTTATCCCCTAGACGACGCTGAGACCCCTGAAGGAAAAACTCATATTGTGATGGGTTGGTTGCTAGGTCATAGCTTCGACCTAGAAAAGAATCTGGAAGCGCACCTTCTTTCTAATGTTCTCTTTGAAAACAGCGCTGCACCTTTGCAAAAAGCAATTGAACAAACGGAACTAGGCCATGCGCCATCGCCTTTGTGCGGGCTTGAAGATTCCAACAAAGAGATGTTGTTTGCGTGTGGCATAGAGGGAAGCGAAGCCGGGCGTGAAGAAGAGCTTGAAGCTTTGGTGCTTTCGGTCTTAGGCGACGTGGCTAGCAATGGTGTTCCTCTTGAACGTTTAGAGGCGGTGTTGCATCAGCTAGAGTTAAGCCAGAGAGAGATTTCTGGTGACAGCTACCCATACGGTTTACAGGTGATTTTGGCGGGCTTGTCGCCCATGCTCCACGGTGGTGACCCTATCGCTTTGCTTGATCTTGAGCCGGTTTTGATTAGCTTGCGCGAGAAAATTCAAGATCCTGAATATATTAAGTCCTTAGCGCAGCGCTTGTTACTGGATAATCCACACCGCGTTACATTGATTATGAAGCCGGACCAAAAATTTGACTCGGTTCGTGAAGCGCTAGTGAAATCCGAGTTGATGGAGAAAAAGGCGAATCTTTCCGACGCTGATGCAGAGAAAATTGTTAGCCAGGCGGCTTCACTAAAGGAACGTCAGGAACAGAAAGATGATGAGTCAATTTTACCGAAAGTTGGCATAGATGATGTACCGCTAAACCTTACGTTTGTGCATGGTAAACAGTCGATATTGGATGAAAGTATTACCTTCTACGAGCAGGGCACCAATGGCTTGGTATATCAACAAGTGGTGTTTGACTTGCCGCAACTTACGGATGAGCAGTTGCAGCTATTGCCTATATATACGGCCTTAGTGACAGAGTTAGGTGTATCAGATAAATCTTACTTAGAAATGCAAAACCTACAATCGGCATCGACCGGTGGTGTTCACGCTTTTTCTTCGGTAAAAGGTGAAATTGATAACGAGCAATCTGTTTCTGGCATTTTGGTGTTTAGTGGTAAGGCTTTGCGTCGCAATGCAGAAAAGCTTACGCAGCTTATTCATGACGTGCTTGCGAATGCTCGGTTCGATGAAGTTACGCGCATGCGAGAGCTCGTTGCGCAGATTCGTGCCCGCCGAGAGCAGTCTGTTGTGAGTAATGGGCATGCCTTAGCGATGGGCGCTGCGTCAAGCAAGATGAGCCCGTCAGCCAACTTAAGTTATCGTGTTAGCGGCTTGCAGGGTATAAAAGCACTCAAAGTATTAGACGACAGCTTGAATGATGAAGTCGCGTTAAGTGCCTTGGCCAAAACCTTGAATGACATTCATGGTTTAGTCACTCAGATGCCGTGTAAGTATTTGCTAGTGGCTGAGAAGGATGCCATTGAGGAACTGACTGAATATGTTGTGGCGGCCAAAGCGGGTGCGGGTTTGTCTGCACTCGCCGCATCAGAAGCCTTCACACTTCCAGAAATAAAAGAGTGTGTGAAAGAAGCGTGGATCACCAATACTCAAGTTAATTTCTGTGCGAAAGCCTATAAAACGGTGCCTGTAGAGCATGCAGACGCGGCCGCATTATCCGTTTTAGGTGGGTTTTTACGCAACGGTCATTTGCATCGCTGCATTCGAGAGCAGGGTGGTGCGTACGGTGGCGGTGCAAGTCAAGACAGTGGCTCTGCTTCGTTTCGGTTTTTCTCCTACCGAGACCCGCGTTTAACAGAGACTCTCGACGACTTTGACGCATCTGTGCAGTGGTTGCTCGAGACGGAGCATGACCCTGAGCAGTTAGAGCAGGCTATTTTAGGGGTTGTTTCGCAGATAGATAAACCGAAATCTCCAGCTGGTGAAGCGAAAGGCGATTATCACAATAACCTCTATGGCCGGACTCAAGACCAAAGGCAGCGTTTTCGTGCTGCAGTACTGAAGGTTAAGCTAGATGACTTGCTGCATGTCGCTGAAACTTACCTAAAGCCAGAGTTGGCGAGTGTGGTGGTTGTATCGAGCTCCGCTAAGCAGTCAGAGTTAGAAGGCTTGGGTTTAGCAATTCACGAGCTTTAAGCGTTGGGTCTGCAAGCAGCGCTCTAGCTATTTATAGTAGGGCGCAGCTTACTTTTTATAGGACCTGATTCTAATTTAAACGAGCAGTTTTCCGTCCTTGTCGATCACCTTAACACCTACCTCAAAGCCGTTCCGTACGCTCTGTGTTACGACGCAAAAGTCTTCAAATTGCGCTAATACTCGGTCAATGTGCGGTATGTTTCCTTCAGTGTTTCCTAGGTTGATGGTAACGTCAGCACGCTCTATACGAAGCCGGTTATCAACGCGGTGCATACTAAGCTCTACGTCTGCGCTCACTTCACCAGGCTCTTCTTTATATTTGCGTATGGCAAACATCAGGCTCGCTGCCAAGCAGTTAGCGATTGAGGCGGCCAACATTCGCGCAGGGTTTGGGCCTTCACCGTCGCCTAAGGGTTCTGGTTCGTCGGTGATGATCTTTCCGAAGTCACCGAAATCTATTTGAAAAACATAGTTTTCTAGCAGTTTTAGGTGGACATTTATGTTGTGCGATTCGCTCATTGAGTCTCTCCTTGTTAGGCAAATTTTAACGTAAGGCTAGCTATTCGGAGATGACGTAGAGCAAGTGGCTTAGGTTTTTTGTCGGAAGCGTCCGTGCTTCTTGTAGAAATGCTTTGCAACGTAACTCAGAGGTTTCGGCGCGTAGAATAATGACACGGCATCACGCACATATCCTGCCTCAACAGCGGCGTTGCAAGCCACTCTTTACCATGATTCGTGTTGCAATTTCTTCTACTGAATAATCAGTTGTGTTCATGCAGGGAATCCGCTCGCGACGATACATGAGTTCCACTTCTTCGACTTCATAATTGCATTGCTTAACCGACGCATAGCGGGAGTTGGGTTTGCGTTCATTTCGAATCAGAGCCAATCGGTCTGGGTCGATGGTGAGTCCAAACAACTTCTCTCGATAGTTTCGAATGCTAGCCGGAAGTTTCTGGTCTTCGACGTCTTCTTCGGTTATTGGGTAGTTTGCGGCTTTTAGCCCGTATTGCATCGCAAGATAGAGGCATGTCGGTGTTTTGCCGCTGCGTGAAACGCCAATCAAAATCACATCCGCGTCATCGTAATGCTTTATATGCGCGCCATCATCGTTGTGCAAGGCATAGTTAATGGCGTCAATGCGCATGTCATATCGGGTATTCTCGGTTAAGCGTGTTCGGCCAACTGTATCGCTAGGTTCTTGCCCTAATTCTTGTTTAAGTGGGTCAATAAATGCGGAGAACACATCAATCATTAGGCTATCGCTTGCGGCGATAGTTTTGCGGATTTCGTCGTCGACCACGGTGTCGAAGACGATAGGCCGAGCGCCATCTGCTTGAGATCTGTCGTTGATGCGCTCAACGATCTTTCGTGCTTTTTCTGGTGTGTCGACATAAGGGAAGGTTTCTTTGTCGAATTCGACAGACTCAAAGCGATTGAGCAAGCTTGTACCTAAAGCTTCGCACGTAATGCCAGTGCCGTCGGAGATAAAGAAAGCTGTTCTTTTGTTGGTCATAATGGCCGCTCTGCTTAGAGAAAAATTCTAGATTTAGGCGCCTAAATTCGCTAAATCCAATAAATAGGATACTCAACTAAGCTAGCATAAAGTGTTATAATGCGCACCAGTAAATCGAAGAGCCGCTCGTGCTCACTTTAGTTAGATTAAAGGAGTTTCGTCTTGCAAGAATATATTGTTTGGTTTGATCACTTGGGGATGGCTGACGTTGAACGCGTTGGTGGTAAGAATGCATCTTTGGGAGAAATGATTTCTAACTTGGCTCATGCCGGTGTTCGGGTGCCTGGTGGTTTTGCGACTACGTCATATGCTTATCGAGAGTTTTTGGGTAATAACGGCCTAGCAGACAAAATTCATGCGACCCTTGATACGCTTGATATTGAAGACGTCACAAGATTAGCAGAAGTCGGGGCGGAAATTCGATCTTGGGTGATGGAAGCGGAGTTCCCCGATGCGCTCGAAGTTGCACTGGAAGAAGCGTATGCAGCGCTCCTGGGCAGTAATCACGAAATGGCTGTGGCTGTACGTTCGTCAGCAACAGCAGAGGACTTGCCCGAAGCATCTTTTGCGGGCCAGCAAGAAACGTTCTTGAATGTAAAGGGCCTTGATGGCTTGCGTCATGCGGTAAAAGAAGTTTTTGCATCCTTGTATAACGACAGAGCTATCTCATACCGAGTGCATCACAATTTTGCGCATGCAGATGTTGCTCTCTCAGCGGGCATCCAAAAAATGGTGCGAAGCGAGACGGCTTCTAGTGGCGTTATGTTTACGCTCGATACAGAGTCAGGATTTCGAGATGTAGTCTTTATTACATCATCATATGGCTTGGGTGAAACCGTGGTGCAGGGTGCTGTGAACCCCGATGAGTTTTATATCCACAAGCCCACGTTTGAAGCGGGTAGACCGGCAATTTTGCGTCGCAATTTGGGCAGCAAAGCGATCAAAATGGTCTACGCCACTGAAGGCAATAAGCTCGTTGACACAGTTAAAGTAGAGAAAGAAGAGCGCTTTAAATTCTCGATAAGCGATGAAGATGTTGTTGAATTGACCCGCCAAGCGTTGATTATTGAAAAGCACTACGAGCGCCCGATGGATATCGAGTGGGCCAAAGATGGTGATGACGGCTTACTGTATATCGTACAAGCTCGGCCTGAAACGGTTCGAAGTCGCTCTAGTGCTGCAGTGCTTGAGCGCTACTTAATGAAAGAGAAGGGTACTGTGCTAGTTGAAGGTCGCAGTATTGGGCAGAAGATAGGCAGCGGTAAAGTTAGAGTTGTCGATAGCATTAGTAATATGGATCAGGTTCAGGAAGGCGACGTACTTGTTACCGATATGACTGACCCAGATTGGGAACCGGTGATGAAGCGTGCTTCTGCTATCGTGACGGATCGAGGTGGACGCACCTGTCATGCAGCTATCATTGCGCGTGAACTTGGCATTCCAGCGGTTGTTGGGTGTGGTAATGCCAGTGAAAAGCTTGAAAACGGGCAAAGCGTAACCGTTTCGTGTGCGGAAGGTGATACAGGGTTTATTTATGACGGTTTGCTCGACTTTGAATTGCGCGAGAACTCTATTGATTCAATGCCTGATCTAGATTTTAAGGTCATGATGAATGTAGGGAATCCTGATCGAGCGTTCGACTTCAGAGCCTTGCCTAACGACGGTGTTGGACTTGCGCGTCTCGAGTTTATTATAAATCGTATGATCGGTGTGCACCCTAAGGCCTTGTTGAATTTTGATTCCTTGCCAATGGAAGTTCAGCAAACGGTCGAAAAGCGAATGAGCGGTTATAGCTCACCAGTCGATTTTTATGTTGATAAGTTAGTTGAGGGCATTTCCACCTTGGCCGCGGCGTTTTTCCCTAAAAAGGTAATTGTTCGTCTGTCTGATTTTAAATCAAATGAATACGCGAACCTAATCGGCGGCGCCTTGTACGAGCCTCATGAAGAAAATCCTATGCTAGGCTTCCGTGGCGCATCGCGTTACATATCAGAGACCTTCCGTGATTGTTTCTATTTAGAGTGTAGAGCTCTGAAACATGTACGAGAAAAGATGGGCTTAGATAATGTAGAGGTGATGGTGCCATTTGTGCGTACCGTTGGTGAAGCCAAGCAAGTTGTAGACTTACTTGAAAGCCAAGGTCTCAAGCGCGGTGAAAACGGTTTACGCGTCATTATGATGTGCGAGTTACCTGCCAATGCGATTCTTGCAGATCAGTTTTTAGAGCATTTTGATGGTTTTTCAATTGGCTCTAACGATTTGACTCAGCTGACCTTAGGTTTGGATCGTGACTCGGGTATCGTTGCTCATTTGTTTGATGAACGTAATGATGCCGTAAAAGCTTTGCTGGGTAACGCGATCGACGCTTGTAATAAGGCGGGCAAGTATATTGGAATTTGTGGGCAAGGCCCCTCTGACCATCCTGACCTTGCTCGTTGGTTGGTTGATAAAGGTATCGATAGTATTTCGCTAAACCCTGATTCGGTACTAGATACTTGGTTTTATTTGGCGGAAGAAAAAGCGCCTGGAAACTAAGGGTTGCGCCAAGTCGTTTCAACTTCAGTAGTTGTATGTTTATAAGAGAGAAAGACATGAGTAACAATAAAATCATTACACCTGACTTATGTGATGAATACCCAGAGTTAGTGCAGGTAGTGGAGCCGATGTTTCACAATTTTGGCGGGGTCGATGCCTTCGGCGGCGAAATTGTCACAGTAAAGTGTTTTGAAGATAACTCTATCGTCAAAGAGCAAGTGGGTTTGCCTGGCGAGGGTCGCGTCATGGTTGTTGATGGTGGCGGTTCAAAGCGTAATGCGTTGCTTGGTGATATGCTTGCCGAAAAAGCGTCAGAAAACGGATGGTCTGGTTTGATTATTTACGGATGTATTCGTGACGTAGATATTATTCGTCAAACTAAACTTGGGGTGCAGGCTTTGGGGTGTAATCCTAGAAAGACTGAGAAGCGCGGTATTGGTGATTTAAACATTGATGTGACGTTTGGCGGCGTAACCTTTAAGGCTGGCCACTTCGTTTATGCGGATAACAACGGTGTGATTGTTTCTCCGCAGGCGCTAGAGATGTCTTAAGCCTTAAGGTAGTCTCTATCTGAAAAGGGCTTGCTTGAATATGATTCGGGCGGCCCTTTTTTTTGTCTAGACATTTCAGTCAGCTAGATCAGTATTTTGGTCTGCTGGCTTTGTCTGCTCATTTATGAGTTGAACTGCACGATTTCTGCACCGATCAAAAAGCCTTGTGGGCCATTGCTTGCGCAACGAATAATCTTAAGCTTTGCATCTAGATCTGCGGTTGTTTCTGAACCAGACTTTATTTGCGTGTAGCAAATTGAGCCTTCCTTAAGAGGTTCTTTTGTTCGAAACATGAGGCCTGTGCCGCTCAAATTAATGCAGTGCGCAGAAATTGTTTCATTCGAGTCGTCAAAGCGAATCTCTATATCCGTATTGAGGCGCATTCTGTGGAAATCGCGCTTTTCGGAATAATCCCGTTGCGCATATTCGTTGGCAGATGGTTGGCCCATTTCAATTCCTCCTAAGAGTGTAGCTATAGTATTAGCAGACACCTTAAGATTAATGCAAGAGTGAGGTGGGGGTGAAACGATTAAGTCTTGTTAATGATGGGTGTGACGAGTACGTCACACCCTGCTACGAAGGTTTACATTGTATTCGTGCTTAAGCCCAGCTGTCGTTTTTCTTTCCAGGTTTTAGCATGGGAACTAAGAGCGCAAGTACCACGCCTAGTAATACTAGCGCTGCGCCCATTAGCATCATATTTGATTCAGATTTATCTTTAAGTCGGATGTTTTCGACTTGCACAAGTTCGAGTTCGTTGCGCAGTTGCTCGTTGCTTTCTCTTAACTCTAGGTTTCTTCGGTCTATGTTTAATGCGTCGGCAGAGATAGCTTTGATGCGATCAAGTTCCTCAGAATTGCTGCTTAGATTGGAACTCGTGCTTTTATGGTCTTTTTCTAGGGCGCTGAACTGTGTTTGAATGTCGTTTAGCTTGTCTTTTAGTTCGATATTCTCTGACTTGATCGACCCTAACTCTTTTTCAGCGCGTGCAAGTTTTAAACGAGCAATAGGCTCGGCGCTTAGATAACGAGTAGGTAAGTAGCCTTCAAGCCCGCCCGCTGTGCGAACAAAAGAATAACCTGATGCAGTATTCTGCTCGATGATATCTAATTTTGTTCCACTTGGAAGGCCTTTGTGAACGATGCGAAAGCCTGTGCCTTCACCCGCGCGCAAAGGCACTAGTAGGGTGTCATCGACATACATGGAGTTTGCCCAAAGACTATTGGCACTTAATAGCAGAAGGGTAAGGATAATGAGTTGCTTCATAAAATAACCGGTAATGTTCTGTTTAATAAATAGGTATGGTTAGGGTAACACTTTCTTGAAAGGTTTAACTGTGACTTTTTCGTAGACGCCGGCTTCGACATAAGGGTCGGCATCGGCCCAGTTCTGGGCGTCGTCTAGCGAGTCAAACTCAGCAACAACTAAACTCCCTGTAAAGCCTGCTTCACCAGGGTCTTCGGTGTCGAGAGCCGGGTGTGGGCCCGCTATTAAAAGCCGACCCTCTGTTTTGAGCGCGTTTAGTCTTTCTATGTGTGCAGGGCGAGCGCTCATGCGCCTGTCTAGGCTGTTCTCAATGTCTTGGGAAATAATGGCGTAGTACATAAATATTCTCAGCTATGGATTATTTCTTCCAGCTCTAGGCCGGTTAGTTTCTTGATCTGTTTAAAGAGATACATCATTGCGATGATCATTACGATCACGCAAGGGATTGTGATTACGGGGTAGCTGAGAAGATTCATAGTTCCAAGTTGGTCGTTAAACTCGGGTGTGCCGCTTGGGCTGGTAACAATTATCTTAGCTAATACATAGTTCAAAATTGCAGAGAGTAAGAACGAAGCTGCTAGAATGTAAGTAGCGGTTTTTAGTGCTGCATTAAAGAAAGTATGGTTGTTGTGTTCGCTTAGTGCTGCATCGACTTTGTCTATTTGTAGAATCTTGTCGTTGTATATGAACGTTTTTACAAGGGGGTAGGGCGTTCTGAGAGAGATGATGGTGCCTATGCCGATAATTAAGGGAATAGCGGCCTCTTTAATCGCGATGTATTTGCTGTCTAATTCAAGTAAACCTATGCTACTAGTCAATAATATACTGATGAAACCTAGAGCAGGAATGAAACCGAACTTCTTTTCTTTATAAAATTGAAGAAGACCAAATGCTAGGGGAAGTGACAGCCCCAATATTAGTCCATAGACTGGGCCTAATTTATCTTCTGGGCTGAGATACTTGAGAACCAGTGTCGGCAAAATAACGCAGACGACTAACTCAAGAAGCATGTTTCCAGAATTTTGTTTTTTAGGTTGAGCTTCAGGCATAGTATTTCCGAACAAGCAGCTTTGAATACGTATTCAAGGCTAGTGTGATTAAGTGTGGCCAAAAAGGACATTATACCTTGTTATCAAAGAGTAGTTTAGTGTGAGATTTTCAAATTTTGACCTTCATTGTCATAGTTTTGTCTCAGACGGTACTTTAAGCCCCAGAGATGTCGTCTTAAGGGCCGCTGAGAAAGGCGTAGAACATCTGTCGTTAACGGATCATGATACCGTCGCGGGTCTGCCTGAGGCTTTGTCTACCGCCGAAGAAGCGGGGATCCGACTGATTTCAGGCATTGAGCTCTCATGCCAATGGTCAAAATATGGCGTTCATATTCTCGGTTACAACTTCCCCTTCGAAAGCCCTGTTATGCAAAGAGTGCAGGCGCATCAGACTGAGGTTAGGCTTGCTCGTGCCGAGGAGATAGAGAAGCGCTTAATGAAAAAAGGTTTACCTGCCATCCTTGAACACGCTACCGCTCTAAGTGAATCAAGTATTCCCGGAAGGCCGCATTTTGCCCAGGCAATGATGGAATTAGGCCTTGTTAGCTCCATGGGGGATGCGTTTAAGCTTTATCTTGGGTCGGGTAAAGTTGGTGATGTCAAAAGTGGATGGCCTGACTTAGCTACTACCTTGGACTGGATTGTGAGTGCTGGCGGTACTGCCGTCATTGCGCATCCGCGAAAGTATGATTTCAGTTTGACCAAGCTTAGGGAGTTAATTCAAGACTTTAAAGAATTCGGTGGCGAAGGTATGGAGGTTGTTGTATCTGGACAGAAACCTGGCGAAGTCGGAATGTTGGCGGACCTGTGTAGGCGTTTCGAGTTGCTCGGGTCTGTTGGTAGCGACTTCCATTCGCCCAAATATGCTTGGGCTGAACTTGGTCGAGTGCAAGCGCTGCCCGATTCCGTCAGACCTGTTTGGGAAAGCTGGTCATGAAAATTTTGGTAGTTGACGATCAAAGCACAAACCGGATGGTTATTACTATTCCGCTCGAAGAATTAGGCTATGAGTGCATAGAGGCTGAAAATGGCCGAGAAGCAATAGATCGATTTGTCGACTGTGAGCCTGATTTTGTGCTGATGGATGTCATGATGCCGGTTATGGATGGCTACGAAGCGACCAGTGAGATTAAACGCTTGGCAGGCAGTCGGTATGTTCCAATTATTTTTTTAACGGCTAAAACTGAAGAGAGTGAACTTCTCCGCTGTCTCGAGTGTGGTGGAGATGACTTCTTGCAGAAGCCCGTTAATCAGACTCTTCTGCATAGCAAGATTAAGGCTTATGTGCGCACTGTCGGGTTGACTGAAGAACTAAGGTCGAAGACCGAAGAGTTAGGCCTGCTGCATGCAACACTGCAAAAAGAGCATGAAATGGGTGAGCATGTTCTTGGGCACTCAATGTCTCGGAACTGGAGCGAGTGCCGTAATCTTCGCAGCTACCTATCACCCCAGTCGACATTTAACGGCGATATACTTTTATCTGCGCCTAAACCGTATGGTGGCTTATACGTTTTCTTGGGTGATCTGACGGGGCACGGTTTGGGTGCGGCGATCGGCTCGATTCCTCTGTCCCAGGTGTTTTTCGCGATGACGGCCAAGGGCAAGCCGGTTGCTAGTATTATTCAGGAAATGAATCGCTCTTTGCGTAATTTTTTGCCGAGGTCAATGTTCTGTGCCGCAGGCATTATGGAGTTGGACGCATCGGGGCGGCGCGCAAGTCTTTGGTTAGGAGGCTTGCCGTCAAGCTTTCATATCGGGCGCGACGGTTCAGTGAGGGCAGAGATTTCCTCTAGCCATGTTCCCTTGGGTATTTTGGACCAGAAAGACTTTAATGCTGAGCTTACATATATTGATCTCGACGAAGGCGATAGTCTGCTATTTATGACGGACGGGCTCAATGAGTCGCATAATGCCTTAGGTGAGATGTTTGGTGATGAGCGCGTTGGCGAAGTGTTACGCGGGGAAACGTCAAAAAGTGCCTTTGAGGATTTACTGTCAGCACGCAACAGTTTTGCCGGTGACAGTGCCCAGGATGACGATATTTCTTTGGTTCAGGTGCTGGCATTGCCTCCTGAGCCTCCGTCGGCGTACGAACAAGCAAGTGCTGCTATGCTGCCCTGGGTGACGACAATTAGTCTAGATGCTGAGGAATTAAAAGCCTTAGCCGACCCTGTAGCTGTAATACTAAGGTTGATACCCGAGTCGGTAGCGTTAGCCGTATACTACGACCGTATATCGACGGTCTTAACAGAGTTATTTTCTAACGCTCTAGAGCACGGTTTGCTCGGTCTAAGTTCGAGTATGAAGAATACCGCAGACGGCTTTGTGGAATATTACCAAGAAAGGGAGAAGCGTTTGAGGCAATTGGATCGCGCCTCGATTCAAATTAGCTTTTCTTACAATGTCCTGTCCGAGCCAGCTTGTTTGACGATCTCGGTTAAAGATAGTGGTGAAGGTTTTGATTTGAGTGCCTTGTCTTTCGCTGAGTTAGAGCAGTCTCATGGTCGGGGTATGGCACTTGTTCAGTCCCTTTGCTCTAGATTGGAATACAAGGGCAAAGGGAATGAGGTGATTGCTGATATATCTCTAAGCGAAAATTCTGATCATTCTGCTTAGTTTTTGTTGCTGTTGTAATAAAGATACACGTCTGTCAGTTGCTCTCCGACAACAGTTTCAAGCTGAGTCATTAGCTTTTTATTGCTAAGGATCGGTGCAAACTCTTCATTATCGAATAGTCCTGAAAGTGCCATGTAGGGTAAAAGTAACTCCGCTGCAACTTCTTCGTTTGCGCTAAACCACTCTTCTTCGTTGGCAAGTAAGCCTTCTACGAATCCAGCGCTCCAGCTTTGGAGTGCGTCATCGTACAGATCATCTTCCTCTTCGAAGGGGAGGTGGTATGCTGAGCCTTCTAGCAATGCTTCTTCCAGTTCGAGAGCAATCAATCTAATGCATTCGTGTAGATGTTCAATGTCAGGCTCTCTTCCTTCTGGTACATCTCCGCTAATGCAAATCGTGGCTATGTCGTCTACAGATAGCTTTACTGGCCCGACAATTGATGAACAGACTAAGCCGTGTAAACCAAAATAGTCTAGTGTGTCTTCGTGCAGATCATCGCAAAAAAGAAGGTCTTCGAGTTGATCTATCGCTTGTTCTGAAAGAGGCATATATGAGTCCATGCAATGGAAGAAAAAAGCCAGAAGTGCTTACGCTAACTTCTGGCTTGAGATGTGTCTACTAGATTTGGAAACTAGCTTTCGAGATCGCTTGAGGCAGGGCTAGCAGTATCGCTAGTCTCTTTCTCTGTCGCATTGCCCTTGGCATCGGCTGCAGCCTGTTCCTGTTTGCTTCTAGGATCATTGTGCGCTCTTGCATCAGCAGGGCGCTGTCTTCTGCGGCTTGCTGAAGGTTGCGGTTTAAATGCCGTAGTGGAACTAGCAGAGGGTGCTGCTTTAGCAGGCACTTCCGCTTTTTCTTCGGGCTTGATCTCTTTTGCGGCTTCAGGCTCGGCGCCTTTCGCTGCATCTTCGCTTTTAGGTGCGCGACGTCTGCGCGAGCGTTTTGGCTTTTCGTCGGTGCTTGAAGCGCTTGCTTCCTGAACGGGCGTTTCTTTATCCGCGGTCTTTGCCTCTCCGTCGCTCTTTTCAATAGCTTCAGTTTTTGCGGCTGGCTTTTCGGCTTTAGGCGCTTTGTCTGGGGCCGCTTTTACCTCTTTAGCTACAGTCGCTTTTTCTTGAACATCATTGCTCACGGCGTTCGCTTTAGGTGCTTCAGTGACTTCGCTTTCGGCGACGCTTACTTTGGCTGAAGGTGACGGCTCTTCCTGCTTGATCGCGCTAGAATCGCTTTTAGCTTCTACTGGCGTGTTTTCAGTGCTTGCTGTGCGACGGCTGCGGCGCGGGTTTTTTGAGCGAGGGCGGCGATTTTGAGTGCTTGTGCCATTTTCGCTATTGGTTTCGCTTGTCGCATTCTCCGCTGAAGCTTCATTTGCTTCGACTTGAGTCGCCGCTACTAATTCTTTTGCTTCATCCGTTCTTTCAACGGCGTTTTCAGTGCTTGGAGCGCCTAAAACGGTTGGTTTTACCAACTCTGCTGGCACGGCATCAGGGCGTTGCTTCTCTTCATATTTTCGAGCATTGCTACCTTGACCACGCTGTCTGCGAGGCCGTTTATTTTCGCTATCTCTAGAGGTGTTTTCTGTGTCTCTAGTTTCGCGGTTTGGAGTGCCTTGCGAATCACTACGCTCATTGTTTCGGTTACGGCTATTGCGATTGTTGCTTCGGTTCTCGTCGCGATTTCCACGATTCCCGCGATTGTCATCACGATTATTTTCTTTTTTCGGTCGGTTATCTTCCCGGTTGCCGCGATTCTCGCTTCTGTCGCTACGATTATCATTTTTACGGCGGCTGTCATTCCGGCCATCTCCGCGTTTAGTGCGGTTATTGCGCGTTTGACGATCTGAAGACTGGCTGCCTTCGCGACGATTGGTCTGAGTCGCAGCGGCAGGTTTGCTTGGGCTTGCTTCTTCGCTTGCTTCCTCTGGGCTGAACATCGTTGCCAGTTTTTCAGCTAGCTTCTTAAAGATGCCTTTTTGAGCCACTGCTGCTGCCGGAGCTGAACTTGGCGCAGGCGGAGCTGTAGGGGCGATGCTTTTAACTGCTGCTTCTTCGCGCACCACTTCTCTTACTGGAGAATTGTTGCTTGGAGTGTCGTCCGACTCGCTTACTTCTAAAGTGTAGCTTGGGCGATCATCCATTCCGTCTTGCTCGTCTTCACGGAGTCGCAGTACTTCGTAATGAGGGGTGTGCATTTGCTCTTTGGGAACAATAATTACATTTACGCCCTGATTTTTCTCAATATCAACAATCTGTTTACGTTTTTCATTTAGTAAGAATGTTGCAACGTTTACTGGGACAATCGCTTGGACCGCGCCAGTTTTTTCTTTTGAACTTTCTTCATAAATCAAACGCATGATAGAGAGTGCTAGTGACTCAATGTCGCGGATTGTTCCTTGTCCTAAGCAGCGAGGGCAAGTCTCTGAGCGAGTTTCGCTAAGAGAGGGTCGTAGCCTCTGTCTTGACATCTCGAGAAGTCCGAAGCGAGAGATCTTACCTACTTGAACGCGAGCTCTGTCGAGTTCGAGCGCTTGACGCATTCTATTCTCAACTTCTCTTTGGTTTTTCACCGGGCCCATATCGATATAATCGATTACAATCAAGCCACCCATGTCGCGCAGTCTAAGTTGGCGTCCGATTTCATCAGCCGCTTCTAGATTTGTTTGTAGGGCTGTTTCTTCTATGTCGCTACCTTTTGTAGCTCTAGAAGAGTTGATGTCGATTGATACGAGTGCCTCGGTAGGGTCTATTACAATAGATCCACCTGATGGGAGTTTTACTTCTCTTTGGAACGCTGTTTCGATCTGTGCTTCGATCTGGTAGCGACTGAATAACGGAATTTCGTCTTGGTATAACTTGATCTTGTTTTCGTATGCAGGCATTACTGAGCGTACAAAATTCAGAACGTCTTCAAATACCATTGGTGCGTCAACCAATACTTCGCCGATGTCTTGGCGCAAATAGTCGCGGATTGCGCGAATAATTACATTGCTTTCTTGGAAGATCAGGAACGGAGAAGGGCGGCCTTCAGACGCAGATTTGATCGAATCCCAAAACTGAACGAGGTAGTCTAAGTCCCACTGGAGTTCTTCAGAGGTTCGCCCGACACCTGCGGTGCGAACGATTACGCCCATATTGTCAGGCATGGTTAAGCCTGACATAGCATCTTTTAGCTGTGTGCGCTCTTCGCCTTCGATACGGCGGGAGATACCACCTGCACGCGCATTGTTTGGCATGAGTACAAGGTAGCGGCCAGCAAGGCTAATGAATGTTGTTAGAGCTGCGCCTTTGTTGCCGCGCTCTTCTTTGTCTACTTGTACGACAACTTCTTGGCCTTCGGCGATCGCATCTTTAATGTTTACTCGGCCTTTTCCAGCGCTAGGTCTGAAGTATTCTTTGGAAATTTCTTTAAGCGGTAGGAAACCGTGGCGATCTGCACCAAAATCTACAAATGCAGCTTCTAAGCTTGGTTCAACGCGGGTAATTTTTCCCTTGTATATGTTTGATTTCTTTTGCTCTCTTGAGCCTGCTTCGATATCTAGGTCATAAAGTTTCTGACCATCTACGAGGGCGACACGCAACTCTTCACTCTGAGTGGCGTTAATTAGCATTCTTTTCATTCACAACATCCGGTTGGTGCTGCTGCAGGGCGGGTAAAAGAGCTTTGGTAGGCGGAGGCGCAAGCGCCTCAATCTTTGATTAAAGACAATGATTTTATGTGTTCATGGCAAGCAAGTGGCTGCCTATTTACTCATAAAATGCACTCAAAATATTTAATTGAGTGAAGGTTGTCAGTAATTTCCTAGGTTACGCAAGTTTTATTAGGTCTTATCTAGTTTAACCCTATTGAAAATCAGGGGTCACGAGCCTAATGTCCTTGCGTTGCATGCAATGCATGGTTGTTGAGCCATGTGTTTTGCGTGCTATTTAATCTCTTTTACATCGCGCTGCTCAGCGCATTTTACTATTTGTCTTTCTGCGTTAGCTAAGCATTCGCAGAGAAGGGTCCTGTTTTTTGCAAGTAAGCGTCGAGTGCTTTTCTGTTTGATTATGCTGCAATTACGACTTTGCAGTTTTAGACTCGAGTTTAGTCGCAGTAATTTTTTTGCCTTGATCATCACTTTCTATGGGAGCAGAGCAAGTCTTCTTTGCAAGCTAGGCTCAGCCGCTATACTATTTGTCCGACTTAAAATTTGCTGAGTCGGTGCAAATGAATTGCGCGTCAGTGTGATGACTTTGCAGCTAGGATCATCTGATGTGTATTCGATCCACTTCCTCAGTGGTAGACCTAACCGCAGACGCGACTATAGCAGCATTTATAATACCCATCAATTGCTTAAAGGTGTCCGAGTGATACAAAACAGTTCGAAGAAGGGCGATGCGCCGAATTCAGGCACTGAAAAAACGCCACAAGTTCGTTTCGAAACGGTTACCGAGAAGAATGCGCTGCAGCGTATTGATAACTTCTTGTTGAGTAAATTAAAAGGGGTGCCTAAGTCTAAGATTTATCGCGTTATCCGAAAGGGTGAGGTGCGAATAAACAAAAAGCGTTGCAAGCCAGATACCAAGTTGAGTGTGGGAGACCTTGTTAGAATCCCTCCGGTATTTGGTGTGGATGATGCCAAGGCGCCGGTTAGGTTGAGTAAGTCTTTGTCGCAAGTTCTGAGCGATGCGATCCTTTATGAAGATAAGCAGATTCTTGCTATAAACAAGCCTTCTGGTTTGGCAGTTCATGGAGGTAGCGGTATAAACTTGGGTTTAATAGAAGCTTTGCGGACAAAGTATGATGAACATCAGTTTCTGGAATTGGTCCATCGTTTGGATCGAGATACTTCGGGCGTTATATTGATTGCTAAGTCTCGATCAGCATTGAGGGCTTTGCATGAACAGTTTAGGGGAGATAAAGTCAAGAAGACCTATCACTTAGCGGTGCATGGTAAGTGGCCAAAACATCAGCACAAGGTAGATGCGCCGCTCAGAAAAAATGAGCTTAAGTCAGGTGAACGTATCGTGGTGGTGGCTTCTGATGGTAAACCAAGCCAAACTTTTTTTCGTATTCTTGAAAGATCTGATTGGTTTAGTCTGGTAGAGGCTAAGCCTGTTTCGGGAAGGACGCATCAGATACGTGTGCATAGTGCTTTTTGCAAATGCCCGATTGTTGGTGATGATAAATATATTCAATCTTTAGTATCTGATTTTCATGGGATGGAGAAGTCTCGCTTGATGCTACATGCTCGGCAAATTGAGTTTAGCTTGCCTGAAGTGGTGTCTCCGGAAGGTGAGGGTAAAGACGCGACTAAATCAGGCGCGAAAAAAGCGAAGCGTTTAACTATAGAAGCGGCCTACGATGGCGTGTTTGAACGTAATCTTAAGTTAATGGGTTTTTTGTCGTGAGTGTTAAAGTTGTCGTGTTTGATTGGGATGGCACTCTGGTCGATTCGGAACAACATATTGTTTCTTGTATTTCACATGCGGCGAGTCTGTCCGGGTTGCCTAGACTTAGTTATAACAGAATGAAGTCGATTATTGGGCTTGGAATGAAAGAGGCGCTCTTGGATCTATATCCTTCTATTACTGAAGATCAGGTGCAAAGCTTGCGCCGGCATTACTCTCAGCGCTTTCATAGTGATGCATCTGAAGGTTTAGAGCTTTTTGTTGGAGTTGAAGAAACTCTGAGTGCGTTAAAAGGTCAAGGTGTA
This sequence comes from Oleiphilaceae bacterium, assembly GCA_034110885.1. Taxonomy (GTDB): domain Bacteria; phylum Pseudomonadota; class Gammaproteobacteria; order Pseudomonadales; family Oleiphilaceae; genus PZPK01. The sequence continues at coordinate 19,579 of JAWUYI010000069.1, read as the reverse complement.
AGGCTTGCCGTGGCGACGGGTAAGAGTCGTCGAGGCTTGGAGATAGCCAAGGAAACCTCTGGTTTGGGGGCTTTCTTTGAGATAGAACGCTGCGCTGATGAGACGAGGTCTAAGCCGCATCCGCAAATGTTGCATGAGCTAATCGATTATTTTGGTGTGTCTGCTCATGAAATGGTCATGGTGGGTGATACGAGCTATGACATGGAAATGGCCTCTCGTGCGAACATGCCGTCTATTGGTGTTAGCTATGGGGTGCATCACTCTTCAGAATTACAAAACTGGAAGCCTCGCGTGATTGTCGATCAAATGCCTGAGCTGCTAGAGTGGATTGATGTTGCCTAGGTATATTACGTTTTAGTTTGCGCGATTATGCGCTTAAATGTCGTGACAACGACTTGAAGGAGATATTTTGGATAGCTTGAATGGTTCGTCGGGGAATCCTGACTCAAAAACAAGTTCAAAAGAGTGGAAGTTAATCGAAAAGACGGTGGCTACTCTGGGTGTCGAGCAGCGTAGAGCGCGCCGCTGGGGTATATTTTTCAAACTGCTAACGTTTGGGTATTTGTTTGTTTTGCTGGGGGTTATGTCTAGTGGAATAAGTGGTACATCCATTACTGCAGACACTTATACCGCTCTGGTTGAAATAAAAGGAGTGATATCTGATCAGGATGACGCAAACGCCGATACTATTGTGACGGGAATGCGGGCGGCATTTGAGGCGGAGGGTGCTAAAGCGGTTGTGTTAAGAATCAATAGTCCGGGCGGCAGTCCTGTTCAGTCAGGGTATGTGTACGATGAAATAAAAAGGCTGCGTGGTCTGTATCCAGAGAAGCCTTTGTATGCGGTTATTACCGATATCGGTGCATCCGGAGCATATTATATAGCGGCTGCTGCGGACGAGATCTATGCAGATAAAGCTAGCTTGGTCGGCTCGATAGGTGTTACAGCGTCTGGGTTTGGTTTTGTTGAGGCGATGCAAGAGCTAGGTGTGGAGCGCAGAAATTATACCTCAGGTGAGCACAAATCGTTTCTTGACCCGTTTAGTGATGAGAATGAAGAAGAGGTCGTTTTTTGGAAAAGCGTACTAGATAGCACCCATCAGCAATTTATTTCCAAAGTGAAAGAGGGGCGTGGTGATCGTTTGAAATCGAATGAAAAAATGTTCACGGGGCTAATTTGGAACGGAGAGCAGGCTTTGGATCTAGGTCTTATTGATGGTTTAGGCAGCACCGGCTATGTCGCTCGCGAAGTGATAGGCGCCGAAGAAATAGTAGACTTTAGTGTGCAGCCTGACCCTTTTAGTCAGTTTACAGAGTCTCTCGGTGTGTCGGTTGGAAAAACTATGGCCAGTGTTTTGGGGCTTGGTGTTATCTCTCTCCGCTAGAATGTCTCTATCTATGTTGTGTTGGGCCCTTTAGCTAAATGTTAGGGGGCTTCAATTCCGCTTTCTCTTAAGAACTCACACAGAAGTATCATGGGGAGGCCGATTAGTGAATTAGGGTCCCTGCCAATTATTTCTTCAAACAGAGAAATCCCTAAGCCTTCCATTTTAAACCCTCCTGCACAATCAAAACTGGGCTCTTTTAAAACATAGCGAGAGATCTCGTTAGGGCTGAGTCGCCGGAATCGCGTCGTGGTGATTTCTACTAGGCTAAGCATTTTTTTGGTCTGCGTATTAAAGAGGGCAAGGCCGGTATAAAATGACACGTGTTTGCCTGAGCAGTGAGTGAGTTGCTCCATGTTGTTTTCGGCGTTTCCTGGCTTGTGCAGTTGCTGGCCATTAAGCCATGCAACTTGGTCGGAGCCAATGACGAGTGCAGGTTCCGAGGTCTTGTTTGCGGCACTCAGCGCTTTTTGTTCTGCGAGTCTTTGTGCGAGCGCTTTTGGGTCTTCATCTGCGAGAGCTTGTTCATTAATATTTGGACTTATGCAGTCGAAAGTATCAATGATCTGAGATAAAAGGTGTTTACGGTATTTGCTGGAAGATGCCAAAACGATTTTCATGCGTTGTCTGCTTTTAAATGTTTCGCGGATTATCGGGGCTCGTTTTGACAATGTCGATAGCTTGCGAGATTGAGGGAGGCTTTCGGGCTCTATTTTGATAGGTTTAATGTCGTCTTTTTGTGACGTTATGTTGCTTAAAAGGTGTTCAAGGCCTCAATGGCGCTAAGAAAGGGTCGAATCCTTGAATGATTGTTAAAAAAACGACTTTTTCTTTTGACAAGGCCTGTTTGCGACAATAGAATTGCGCGCTTATGTCGGATCACTCACTTCCAAAGACCGTAGACCCCTTTAAATACGCGGACCAGAACAAGGTTCTCGAAGGGTCAATTTCGGTGGCGCTGATGCCAAGATTGCTAGAAATTGTAGCGAATCCTGTTGGTGAGGTAAAACTAGTTTTAGAATTTGATCGGGACGAACAGCGTATACGCGTGCTGAAAGGCAGTTTGTCAGCGACATTAAGTTTAAGTTGTGAGCGGTGTTTAGAGCCGGTCACAAAGACGGTAGAGTCCCAGTTTCAGCTGGGTATTGTATTGTCAGACGAAAAGGCTAAAAACCTACCAGGCTATTATGAGCCTTTGTTAGTTGAGTCTGAGTCTATAGTGCTACTAGACGTAGTTGAAGAAGAATTGATCCTAAGTCTGCCAATGTTTGCTTACCATGACAATTGTAAGTTAGAGCATAGCAATGATGAAGGTCCAGATGGCGGGCAAGAGGGTGGCGAAAAGCCAAACCCATTTAGCGTGTTGTCAGAATTGAAGCTTAAAAAGTAAAGATTTTTGAAGGTGGGCTGTTAAACCAAGAATGGTAACAGCGGACCCAAAAAATGCATTGAGACACCTTTCAGGAGAATAGTATGGCTGTTCAAAAAAGTAAGAAAACTCGCTCTAGGCGTGGTATGCGTCGTTCGCATGACGCACTAGGTAACGCGACATTGTCGATTGACTCTACAACTGGCGAAAAGCACCTACGTCACCATGTGACAGCAGATGGCTTTTACCGCGGTAAGAAAGTCATCGAGAGCGCTGAAGACTAAGACTTTTCGCTTAGGCTGATGAGTAACTCGGTCCGCATCGCTGTAGATGCGATGAGTGGCGATCACGGTCCAAGTGTTGCTGTTCCGGCAGCATTTAAGTTTTTAGAGCGTAACGAAACCTCCAAAGTGATTCTGGTCGGAGACCAAAGTCAATTGGGGGTTTTGGCGTTTTCAGAGAATGAAAAGTATCCCCAAAGCGATTTAAGTAGTCGCTGTCATATCCAGCATGCCGAAACTATAATTGGTATGCACGATAAGCCCTCTCTTGCGCTTCGGAAAAAGCACGACAGTTCAATGGCTAAGGCACTTTTTCTGGTTAAGTCGGGCGAAGCAGATGCTTGTGTCAGTGCCGGTAATACAGGTGCGCTCATGGTTTTGGGCCGCAGTATTCTCGGTATGTTTTATGGTATCGATCGTCCAGCAATAACAAAGCTGTTTCCGTCAAAAAATGGCGGTAGTCTGGTTCTCGATCTTGGTGCAAATGTAGATAGCTCTGCAGAGCAACTTATGCAGTTTGCCCTGATGGGGCAGTTATTAGCTCAAGTGATTAAGCACAAGCCTAACCCAACGGTTGCCTTGCTCAATGTGGGTGAGGAGAGTATTAAGGGGAACGAGTTAGTGCGGCTTGCAGACTCTCTGATTCGTGAGCATGAGGCGATTAACTATGTCGGGTTTGCCGAGGGAGGAGATATCTTTCGAGGTAAGGCTGATGTGTTGGTATGCGATGGTTTTGTTGGCAATGTGGCGCTGAAAAGCGCTGAAGGCGCAGCGAATATAATACTTTCAGGTGTTAGAGAGTTTTTCAGTAAAAACCTCTATCGTCGTATTCTCGCTAAAATTTTAATGCCTGTAATGTCTAGCGCTTTGCGTCAACTTGACCCCGAAACGCACAATGGTGCTATGTTTTTAGGCCTAAACGGGGTTGTCGTGAAAAGTCATGGCAACTCAGGTGTTGAGTCTTTTAGTCATGCAATCGAGTTGGCGTCGCAGGAAGCAGAGGCTAACCTTCCTGAGCTAATTAATCAGGCGCTGGAAGTTTCGCTTTATCCGTAATGTCGTCATTATTTAAAAGCAGTTCGCCGTTCATTTATTTTAGAAGGAATTATTTATGTCTTTAGCGTTTATCTTTCCTGGTCAGGGTTCTCAGTCCGTTGGGATGATGTCTGACTTATTGGAATCCTCAGAGTTGGCTCGAGAGGTTTTTCAGCGAGCATCAGATGCAATTTCTATCGACTTAAAAACCTTGGCTTTAGATGGTCCAGTAGAGCGAATTAATGAAACAGAAATTACTCAGCCAATTGTTTTGACGGCAAGCTTGGCTGTGTGGGAAGTGTGGAAAGCGTCGACTGCTTTGCGTCCCGATTATGTTTGTGGCCATAGTTTAGGTGAGTATACGGCGCTTGTGGCGAGTGACGTTTTAAATATCGAGCAAGCAGTGCGTTTGGTTCACCTACGTGGGCAGTTAATGCAGTCGGCTGTGCCTATGGGTCGGGGTGCTATGGCAGCGCTTCTCGGTTTAGATGACGAGTCTGTGATTTCGGTATGTGCCGCTGCTCAGCAGGGCGAAGTTGTCTCGGCTGCGAACTTTAATTCGCCTGGGCAGGTCGTGATTTCAGGCTCTAATGCAGCGTTAGAGCGTGCTATTGTCTTAGCGAAAGACGCGGGCGCAAAAAGGGCTGCGATGCTCCCAGTAAGTGTTCCGTGTCATTGCTCTTTGCTTGAACCGGCTGGGAAAAAGCTGGCGCAAGCTATCCAAGATGTGGGATTGCAAACGCCCCAGATTCCGGTCGTGCAGAACTTTACTGCAGCTGTGCCGTCCGATCTTGATGAGCTAACTTATAATTTATTGCAACATTTACACCAACCGGTTCGCTGGGCGGACTCTATTCGTTACTTGAGAGCAAAGGGTGTCGCCTCATTTGTCGAGTGTGGTCCGGGTAAAGTATTGACGGGCCTCAATAAGCGTATTGACCGAGAGGCTAAAAGTTATGCTGTGTCGGATCTTTCTGGCATTAGTGATGTATCAGTGCTGTTAGAAGCAGAAGGAAGCTAGTTTATGGCGACGAACAAAAAGGTGGCGCTTGTAACAGGGGCAAGTCGCGGGATTGGTCAGGCCATCGCGAAAGCTTTAGCCAGTAATGAGAACTTAACGATTATCGGTACTGCTACAACAGAGGCTGGCGCTTCGGCCATATCGCATTACTTCGCTAAGTGGGGTTTGGATGGTGACGGCGTAGTAATGGATGTTTCCGACCCAGATTCAGTTTCACAAAGTATCGCGCAAGTTACTTCTGCTTATGGTCCGCCGCTTATTTTGGTCAATAATGCTGGAATTACCGATGACGGGCTTCTGCTGCGGATGAAGGATGAGAGTTGGGATAAGGTTATCCAGACGAACCTTTCATCGGTATATAGAACATCAAAAGCAGTGTTACGCGGGATGACGAAGGCCAGATGGGGGCGCATTATTAATGTCAGCTCGGTTGTGGCGCAAATGGGGAATCCTGGGCAGGCAAATTATTGTGCATCAAAGGCGGGCGTGGAAGGCTTTACTCGATCCTTGGCGCATGAAGTGGCAAGTCGTAATATTACTGTGAACTGTGTTGCCCCAGGTTTCATCGAAACAGACATGACGCGAGAATTGTCCGAAGATGTGAGGGCAACAATGCTTGGTCGGATTCCAGTGCAGCGTTTGGGTGATGTTTCGGAAGTGGCCTCGGTTGTAAACTTTTTCGCTTCGGAGCAGGCCGGTTACGTTACCGGCCAAACTCTCCAGGTTAATGGCGGAATGTACATGTCTTAGTCTATTCTGTGTGATGCGTGTACAGGCATTTTGTGTAAGCGCTTTGTGTCGCTTATACGCTTGTTTCGGCATGCTGATTCAACTAGACTACGATGCCAAGAAAGGACTGAAATAAACGCATTAAACAGAGACTGTATTAATGCTTTGTTTTGGGGATGAGTGCTTAAGTAAGGATGGCATAGAACAGCTTACGAGCACTTGACTAAATAAAGAGAGGAAAATATGAGTACTGTAGAAGAGCGCGTTAAGAAAATCGTTTGTGAACAGCTAGGTGTTAAAGAGTCTGAAGTTCAAAATACCTCTTCATTTGTTGAAGATTTAGGTGCAGATTCGCTTGATACTGTTGAGTTGGTAATGGCTCTGGAAGAAGAGTTTGAAACAGAAATTCCTGACGAAGAAGCAGAGAAGCTTTCTACAGTCCAAGAAGCGATCGATTACATCGTCGCGAATCAGTAAGCGCAAGCAGCTGATCGAAACCGTCCATAGGCATTGCTTAGGGCGGTTTTTTAGTATTTGAAGTAGCCATTTAGCAATAGTCATTGGAGTATCGTAATGTCAAAACGTCGCGTGGTGGTCACAGGTTTAGGGGCCTTGACACCGCTAGGAAACACAGTTGCTGAGACGTGGAGCAAGTTGCTTGCGGGTGAGAGCGGTATTGGCTATATCACGCGTTTCGATACGGAAGACTTTTCAGTTAAGATCGGCGGTGAATTAAAAGATCCTGATATGTCTCTGTATATGGATCGAAAAGATGCTCGCCGAATGGATGCGTTTATGCAATATGGCATTGCTGCATGCGCTCAAGCGGTCGACGATGCAAGGCTAGAAACATTAAGCGATGCGCAACGTAAGCGCACGGGCGTGGCAATGGGTTCTGGTATTGGGGGTATTGAAACCATCGAAACCGTCAGGGATAGCTATGTGAAGTCTGGCCCTCGTAAAGTTTCCCCTTTCTTTGTTCCTAGCGCCATTATTAACATGATTTCCGGTAACGTAGCGATTAAGTATGGTTTCAAAGGGCCTAATATCGCAGTGGTAACAGCGTGTACAACAGGCACGCATAACATAGGCTATGCTGCTCGTACGGTCGCATATGGTGACGCGGATATTATGGTGGCGGGTGGTGCTGAAATGGCCACGACTCCGGTTGCGATTGCAGGGTTCAATAATGCGAAAGCGCTTTCTACACGTAATGATGACCCTACAAAGGCTAGTCGCCCATGGGATCAAGATCGAGATGGTTTTGTCTTGTCAGATGGGGCGGCAGCGGTCGTGCTCGAAGAATATGAGCACGCTAAGGCTCGCGGCGCGACGATTTATGCTGAATTAGTAGGCTTTGGTATGAGTGATGATGCGTTTCATATCACTTCTCCTATTGAAGATGGGTCTGGCGCTAGAACATCAATGGAGAATGCGTTGCAAGATGCGGGCATGGCGCCCTCAGAAATCAATTATATTAATGCTCATGGCACATCAACCCCCCTAGGTGATGTGGCAGAGGCGAAAGCGATTCAAGATCTGTTTTCTGATAGTTTAGATGGCTTACTTGTTAGCTCTACTAAGTCATCGATTGGGCACTTGATAGGCGCAGCCGGTGCAATTGAAGCAATTTTTTCAGTGCTTGCGATACGTGACAATATTGCACCGCCCACGCTAAACCTAGAAAACCTTGACCCTGCTGTAAAGTTTGATGTCGTGCCCAATATTGCTAGGCCGGCCGATATTAAGGCGGCCTTAAGTAATTCCTTTGGTTTTGGTGGTACGAACGGGACCATTATCTTTAAGCAAGTCGACTAAAGCGATGACGGCATTGCTCTTCAGTTCGATAGAACCGCAGACCGCTGATGTTTCGGTGAACGATTGCGTCGCGACATTATCGTTAGCTAATCGGGGCCTCTGTTATGGGGATGGTTTGTTTGAAACCATAAGGGTTTCGAATGGGGAAATGCCCCTGCTAGCTTTTCATCGCGAACGCTATTCTCTCGGTATTCAGAGGCTCAAGTTGAGCGAGATTCGACATGCGCTAGCGGTGTTTGATCAAAGTATAGAGCTTTGCCAGAGTAAGTTGCTTGAGTTAGATCGTAGTGACGCCCTAATCAAATTGATATTTACAAGGCGAGAAGGGGGGCGAGGCTATGTGCCAGCGATTTCCGATATTGAGCCCCTCATTCAGATTTTCGAGCCCCCTAGCTTTCCCCCTAACAACTACGTCAACGGCGTTGACGTTATTCTTTGTGAGCATCGTCTTAGTGAGCAGCCGATCCTTGCAGGCATTAAACATCTTAATCGTTTGGATCAAGTGCTCGCAGCGAGTGAGTTACAAGGCGCTGCAGAGGGTTTGGTGCGGGATCAGTCGGGTTTGGTGGTAGAAGGTACAAAGTCGAATCTTTTGGTGTTTACTGATGAGGGTATTTTTACGCCGCGTATCAAGGGGGCGGGCGTTGCAGGCGTATTGCGCGCTCTTCTATTGTCTAGTGGCTTAAGTGGCATAGAGCTCAAAGAGGCAGACTTTAGTGTTTTAGAGACTAAAAATGCCAAAGGCTTGGCTTTGATTAATGGTGTATTTGGGTGTTGGCCGATCAAAAAATTTGAGAATGAGCTCTATCAGGTGGATGCCCGTTGTCGCGAAATTCAGCTGGGGCTGGCTTCGGCTCTGGGGTTTTATAATCCAGCGGTGGGTAAGAGTGCGTCATGAAGGTTTTTAAGGTTCTACTGTTTTCTATTCTTGTCTTTGTTTCGATTGCTGCACTGTCTTATGTCTCGTACCTGCGCCTAATTGAAGCGCCTCTCGAGATAGGCGAAGACTTTATATTTGATGTTGAGAGCGGTGAGTCAATGAATGGCGTTATCGCGCGCATGACGTCCAAAGGTGTGATCGATAAGCCTTGGTTAGCGAAAATCTATATTCGTCATAAAGGCTTGGCGCGGGATTTAAAAGCGGGTGAATTTACCATCAAAAAAAGTGCTTCCCTGGCTGACGTGTTCGAAATACTGACATCAAATAAGCAAATTAAGTATCGATTAACGATTGTCGAAGGTTCCACTTTCTCTGAAGCTAGAGCTGTTGTGGCTAGTAGTGAAAAATTGGTGATTGCGCTTGAGGGTAAAAGTGATAAGGACGTGCTTGCGATTCTTCAGGGCGAGACAATCAGTTCAAACGACTCATCGGCTTTGATATCAGAAAAACAATCACTTAGATTTCCTCATCCAGAGGGGTCGCTTTATCCAGACACGTACTTTTACCACAAGGGTGATAGCGACCTCTCGATTCTTAAGCGGGCACATCAGCGCTTAATTAAAGTATTAACGGAAGAGTGGCAAAATAAATCACCTAAATTGCCGCTTCAATCGTCTTACGAAGCGCTAATTTTGGCCTCTATTGTAGAAAAAGAAACAGGCAAACCGAGTGAACGCGGAGAGATCGCTGGAGTGTTTACCCGCAGGTTAGAGCAAGGGATGCGTCTGCAAACTGACCCTACCGTGATTTATGGTTTAGGTAGTCGTTATAAGGGGAATATCACCCGTAAGCATTTGCGAGAGCTGACACCTTACAACACCTATCGTATAAATGGTTTGCCTCCCACCCCTATTGCCCTAGTAGGGCGAGAAGCGATTCATGCCGCGGTTAATCCCTTAGCAGGTAAGAGCTTATACTTTGTTGCTAAGGGAGATGGCTCTCATCAATTTTCCGAAACCATCACGCAGCATAATAACGCTGTGCGGAAATATCAGTTGAAACGTCGCAGCGATTACAGGTCGTCGCATCAAGGCAATGAAAATTAATCACGTGATAAGAGAGTGAGCAATGCGCGGTAAGTTTATTACCATTGAAGGTGGTGAAGGCGTTGGCAAAAGCACCAATATAGAATTTATCCAGCAAGTACTCGCTGAGCAAGGTGTCGAGTGCCTTATAACGCGCGAACCTGGTGGTACGCCAATGGCTGAAGAAATTCGAGAGGTTCTGATTAAGAACCGCAGTGAGAAGGTGGTGTCTGAGGCTGAGCTTTTGCTTATGTTTGCCGCTCGTGCACAGCATTTGTCTAGCAAAATTTTACCGGCATTAGAATCGGGTGTCTGGGTTATTTCTGATCGATTTACGGATGCCACTTACGCGTATCAAAGCGGCGGTCGGGGTGTTTCAGAGCAAAAAGTGGCCTTGTTGGAAGATTTTGTTCAGGGAGATTTACGACCCGACTTAACGCTTCTGCTTGATGCCCCTATTGAAGTGGGGATGGAGCGTGCTCGCAATCGCGGAAAATTAGACCGCTTTGAGGAAGAGCAGACGGCTTTCTTTAGTCGTGTTAGGCAGAACTATTTAAAGCGTGCTGAGCAAGCTCCAGAGCGTTTTAATGTTATTGATGCGACGCAGTCTTTGAATGAAGTCCAAGCTGAGATTAAGGCTGTAATCTTGTCGCGGTTAGGAGGCTAAATGTACTTTGGAAGTGATAATCAAAGTGGCGCGTCAGAGAAAGTCATGCAAGCTCTGGTCGACGCGAATCGAGGGGTGTCGTCAAGCTATGGTACGGATGACTGGACCCGAAACGCTGAGTCAGCTTTAGAACAAGTTTTTGAAACTAAGCTTAAAGTCTATTTCGTGGCCTCTGGCACTGCGGCGAATTGCTTGGCTTTGTCGTGTTTGGCCAAGCCATGGGACATGATCCTCTGTCATGCTCAGGCTCATATTCTCAATGACGAGCTAAGCGCTCCAGAATTTTACACAGGTGGCGCGCGTTTAAACGGTTTAGATCTAGATCAGCCTAAACTTTCCGCTTCGAGCCTTGCACAGTATCTTGAGTCCTTTGAGGGGCATGTGCCGCATACTGCAGAGCCCTCGGTTCTTAGTTTGACTCAGTTAAGCGAAACCGGCAGCGCGTATACACTTGAAGAGCTTCGGTCTTTAGCTTCGATCGCTAAATCTCATGATATGAAAGTGCATATGGATGGAGCTCGTTTTGCGAATGCGTTGGTTGCCTTAGACGTTTCGCCTGCTGAGATGACTTGGCGCGCTGGCGTTGATGTCTTGTGCTTGGGTGCTAGCAAGAACGGCGCTTTGGCTGCAGAAGCCGTTATCTTTTTTGATATGGAGCTTGCTGCTGAGTTCGAGCTTCGCCGCAAACGCGCGGGCCACCTACTATCGAAAGGGCGCTTATTAGGTGCCCAGTTTTGTGCTTGGTTGGATGATAATCATTGGTTAGATCTAGCAGGGTATGCCAACCAGAAAGCTGAGACGCTCGCCATTGGTATTGACCGAACTAGCGAGTGCGAGCGAGTATGGGAGCGCGGGGGCAATGAGGTGTTTGCTCTGTTGAACGACAGCTCTATGCAAGCTTTGAGAGAGCAGGGCGCTGTTTTTTCTGAATGGCCAAAACGTTTTCTGCCCAAAGAAAAGCAGTTAGATTCTCGTGCTTTCGTAAGGCTCGTTGTTTCTCATACAACGCAAAATGAAGAAATCGATCAGTTCTGTTCGCTGCTAAACTAGTCGCGATCTCACCCTATGTTTTAGCTTTGGGTTTTAGTTGTCTAAGAGGGTGTTTTCTTATTTTCCTTTCCCGTTGAGCGAATCGATTCAGAGGCCTTTTTTAGGGCGCTGTAGATGAGTGATGAGCTCACGTTGTGCAGTTGCTCCACAGGCTTGGTGAAGCTGCCAATAACAGGTATTTGATTGAGCGCGTTGAAAGGCTCTGCAGCAATGCTGCGATGTATGGCTTCTGTAAGGCTAATAATATGCGTGCTAGCACTCGTTAATGCGAGTGTTGCACCGTGAACAAGTTCAGGGTTCATAGCCGGCTTGCCCAATTTTAATTGTGTGCAAAGCTCACTGTTTGCTTGAGGGTAGTATTCGGCAAGCCAAGTACGTAATTGTTTCCAGACGGTGTTGGAGTACGCTAAACGTAGATGATGTATGCCTTCAAAATAAGCTGTTTTACTATGAGTAGGGCGGTCTTTTGGGCTGGCGCTTTCTCTGCGTACAAGGCTATCGCCAAACATCCAGTTGGCGACTTTCTGGTCTGACCGCCATATGCTGCCTGCGATGAAATAGTGCTCGCAGGAGTCTGTGAATTTCAAGGCTTCGTGCTCAGAATGCTGAGTGCCTAGATTTTTAACGCCCTCACTACGCAAGTTGAGTTGTTCTCCCCAAACCTTGAAATACGTTTTTGGTGTGCGCGCAATCAGTGCGCTTGCATGTTTGGTAAGCTTTTCTAATGGCGCGCCTTCGTGAGGTGTGCCTATGTAGATGGCATGTTCTAGTCTGTCTAGCCAGAGACTGTTAGGGTTTTGTCGCGCCCAACTTTGAGCACTGCGTGCTATTAGGCCGCCCATGCTGAAACCTACTAGGATTATTTGTTCGATGTGCTGTGAGTAAGCTTCAAGTAAGTTGCTCAAAGCAGTATTTAGAGCGTTTCCATTTTCTGCAATGGGTAAGCCTGTGTTGTAACGCAGAAAAAGCGGCGTAATGGCAAATGTTTCCATCAATCTCGAGCCATAGTTATCGCTAATAGCGCTTGAGCTTTCATCAGTAGTCATCGTACTGTCTGCGTCAAAGTCCCAGATATGCTCGGTGTTGCCCAGGCCGTGAATGAATAATGCAACGGTATTACTGGAATTGCTTTCTAGGGTAGCGTTGAACAGCTCTTTGGCTTGAGGGTTGGTTTCTATATTGTGACCAAGAAAATTAAGCTGCATCTCTTGTGCAAGAGGATTGTTATGCTTGACCAATAAATCACCGAAGGCACCATTGAGCGCGCCAATCAATTTATCTGTTTCGTTGGTCATATTGCGTACTCTCTATGCATCGAGTTCATGCACGTTTGTCATGAAGCTGAGGTTGACTAGGCTAATGTTGACTAGGTAACCACATTAGCACGTTTTGCTGCGCTGCAATCACCGAAAACATTAATTAAACCCGCATAACGAAAAAGCCCAGCATTAAGCTGGGCTTTGTTCGAGCAAGTGTAAAGCTTATGCGTCTACGTTTGCTGTTGCCGCTTTATCTGTGTACTCCGGCATCTTGTCGAAGTTCAAGTACTTGTAGATTTCAGCTGACATGCTGTCTAGATTCGCTGCATATTCCATGTATTCCGCAGTTGAAGGCAGTTTTCCAAGAATTGCACCTACCGCTGCCAGTTCTGCAGAAGTTAGGTAAACATTTGCGCCATCACCTAGACGGTTAGGAAAGTTACGTGTTGAAGTAGAAAGAACTGTTGTTCCTGCTCCAACTCGTGCTTGGTTACCCATACATAGTGAACAACCAGGCATTTCTGTGCGAACGCCGGCCGTGCCAAATGTATTGAAGTAGCCTTCTTCCATAAGTTGTGCTTCATCCATTTTAGTTGGAGGAGACATCCAGAAGCGAGTTTTCAGCGGAGTTTTGTTCGCAGCGAGTAATTTACCTGCTGCACGGAAGTGACCAATGTTGGTCATACATGAGCCGATAAATACTTCGTCAACGTTCACGCCAGCAACGTCCGATAATGTTTTCGCATCATCGGGGTCGTTCGGGCAACAAACGATTGGTTCTTTAATGTCCGCTAGATCGATTTCGATCACGTGCTTGTACTCAGCATCTTTGTCTGCACGAAGTAGGGCTGGGTTTGCTAGCCATTCTTCCATTGCTTTTGCACGGCGTTCAAGCGTACGAGGGTCGCCGTAACCTTCCGCAATCATCCAGCGTAACATGACGATGTTTGAATTCAGGTATTCTGCAATAGACTCTTCAGAAAGGTTGATGGAACAACCTGCTGCCGAGCGCTCAGCGGAAGCGTCAGAAAGTTCGAATGCTTGCTCAACGGTTAGGTCTTCAAGGCCTTCAATTTCTAGTACGCGACCAGAGAATTCGTTGATCTTGCCTTTCTTTTCAACCGTTAGAAGGCCTTGCTTGATTCCGTATAAAGGAATCGCGTGAACTAGGTCGCGGAGCGTGATGCCAGGCTGCATCTCACCTTTAAAGCGGACCAAGATTGATTCCGGCATATCAAGAGGCATAACACCTGTTGCTGCTGCGAACGCAACAAGACCAGAACCTGCAGGGAAAGAAATGCCCATTGGGAAACGAGTGTGTGAATCACCACCAGTACCTACTGTGTCTGGAAGTAGCATACGGTTCAACCAAGAGTGGATGATGCCGTCGCCCGGACGCAGTGCTACACCGCCACGAGTTTGGATGAAGTCAGGCATAGTGTGCTGCATTTCAACATCAACAGGCTTAGGGTAAGCTGCTGTGTGACAGAAAGACTGCATCACTAGGTCTGATTGAAAGCCAAGACACGCAAGATCTTTAAGCTCGTCACGGGTCATAGGTCCAGTAGTATCCTGAGATCCTACTGTTGTCATTTTAGGCTCACAGTATGTGCCAGGGCGTACGCCTTGACCTTCAGCAAGACCGCAAGCACGACCAACCATTTTTTGAGCCAGCGAGAAGCCTTTAGTGCCGGCTTCTGGATCTACTGGGAGGCGGAAAGTGTTAGTCGCGCCAAGGGCCAATGCTTCACGTGCTTTAGTAGTAAGGCCGCGACCAATGATTAGGTTGATACGACCGCCAGCTTGCACTTCGTCAAAAATCACTTCTGACTTGATAGTGATTTCAGAAACGACTTCGCCGGCTTCGTTCAATATTTTGCGATCATATGGGCGAATTTCGATAACGTCGCCCATGTTGATGTTGTCTACAGGTGCTTCAAATACAAGTGCGCCAGCATCTTCCATAGTGTTGAAGAAGATCGGAGCAACTTTAGAGCCGAAACAAACACCACCGGTGCGCTTGTTAGGTGTTCCAGGCATGTCGTCGCCAAAAAACCAAAGTACAGAGTTAGTCGCAGACTTACGAGATGAGCCTGTGCCTACAACGTCACCGATAAAAGCAACAGGAAGGCCTTTTGCTTTAAGGGCTTCAATGTCAGACATTGGGCCAACGACGCCGTGCTCTTCTGGAGTGATTCCGTCACGAGTCATTTTAAATGCAGCGCGCGCATGCAGTGGAATGTCAGGGCGAGACCATGCGTCTGGAGCTGGTGAAAGGTCATCAGTGTTGATTTCGCCCGTTACTTTGTAAACACCCATTTTGATGCTTTCAGCAACTTTGTCGCGGCTAGTGAACCACTCAGCGTTTGCCCATGACTCCATGATTTCTTGAGCAACAGCGTTGCCAGCGTCCATTTTGTCTTTAACGTCATTAAAGGCGTCAAAAACCAAAAGCGTTTTCTTTAGCTCTACAGCAGCAAGAGGTGCTAGTTCAGCCTTGTCTAGTTGCTCAACCAAAGTAGCGATGTTGTAACCGCCTTGCATCATGCCTAACAGCTGGATTGCTTTTTCTTCTGAGATAAGTGATGTTTGTGCTTCGCCATTCAAAATAGCGGTTAAGAACGCAGCCTTAACATATGCTGCTTCATCTACGCCCGGCGGAATGCGGTTCTCAAGAAGGTCTAACAAGAACTCTTCTTCGCCCGCTGGTGGGTTTTTGATAAGTTCAACCAAGCTTGCAGTCTGTTCTGCGTTTAAAGGCTTCGGTGGAATGTTCAACTCAGCACGTTCAGCGACGTGTGCGCGATATGCTTCTAGCACAATAAAAATCCTCATCAGTTATCCAGTATTCATGCAGTGACCACTTTTTGTGGGTGGTCTTTGGCGATTCTGACTTGCATGCCAAGCGTTTGAGCTTGAACTGGGGGTAGATCAGTGAACCTATGGAGCTTATGGCTGCCAAGGCGTTTAATTTGCTTAGCAATGCCAAAAGACCTAAGAGTCTAGTTCACCGTTAATTTTCGCGCTCGTATTCTACGTTTTTTTGCCTGTATTGTTAAGAATAAAAGCTGTTTATAGTGTCTATAGTCGCTATAGATTGCGAAAATGAATGGACGCTTTAGGTATATATCAAACTAAGGCTCTTGCTTCACATAAAGATACTTTACTGGTCGAAGCAAACTGAGGCTGCAGTTATAATGCGTAGCATTACGAAATGTCGAGTTGGCTATGCAAGAATTAGAAGAGATTAGTGGCTTTTTGGGCTGCGAAACACCCGAACGCTGGGTCGAAAATGCGCTTCAGAATCAGTCGGTGATGCTGATAGATCACGCGCAGTGTGAGAAGAAAGCCGCGATGACGGCTTTGAATATGATCCATCGCTACCCTGATGACTTAGAGCTTTTGAATAAGATGTCACGCTTAGCTCGAGAGGAGCTTCGCCACTTTGAACAAGTGCTTAGGTTCATAAAAAAGAGAAAGCTAACGTTTACACATATGACGGCTGCGCGCTATGCCACAGGTATGAGAAGTTACGTTAGAAAAACAGATCCAGGTCGAATTATTGATCTTCTTATTATAGGGGCATTTATTGAGGCGCGTTCCTGTGAACGATTCGCTAAAATTGCGCCTCTTTTGGATGAAGACTTGAAAGGCTTTTATTTGTCCCTGCTTAAGTCTGAGGCCCGGCACTATCAAGACTACTTAAAGCTCGCGTCAAATTACGCGAAAGATAATTTGTCGGAACGAGTAGAGTTTTTCCGTCGTAAAGAAGTCGAGTTGATCGAAGCGCCTGACACAGAGTTTCGCTTTCATAGCGGCCCCGTGTATTAGGTAGTAATGTATAGCGTGACTTGCAATAAAGGGATAAATCTAGGGTAAGTCGAATGCAAATAATAAGAATGGTGCTTTCTCTAACATGAACCAAAAAGAAGTGTTGCTCGCATATCAATTGCTTGAACGTCAAATAACTATTAAGCCGGATGATTTTCGCTTATTGCTGCATAAGTCTGAACTAGCTCAGAAATTGGGTGCGTTTGATGTATGTATAGAATCTTTGCTAAAGGCTTCAGAACTGATTAATGACCTATCGCTGCGTTCTCAAATCTTAGAGTCGGCGGTAGATTTAAGTGCGCGTCATGCGCTGTTTAAATTTGGT
Source organism: Oleiphilaceae bacterium (assembly GCA_034110885.1). Lineage (GTDB taxonomy): Bacteria > Pseudomonadota > Gammaproteobacteria > Pseudomonadales > Oleiphilaceae > PZPK01. The sequence continues at coordinate 2,845 of JAWUYI010000069.1, read as the reverse complement.
GTCGTTTGTTCTGAGCGATTTTTGAAGATAAACCCTACTTCAGCAAAAGCGCTGTTCTTTGCCGGTTTCTTTCTTTTTCGTTGTAAATTTTTAATCGAAAGTATTGATCATTTACTTCGAGCAGCAGAGCTTTCTCCTGATAATGCTGCGTGTCAGCTTTATATCGGTGAAATATACAATGCACGGGGGCAAGGTGAGTTAGCGCTGCCATTTTTTGAACGTTGTTTGGCGCTTGATGCCAACAATGTTAAGGCGAAAATGGCTAGGAGTTATGCCTTACTTTGCTCGTATGGCGCTGATGAGCATGCAGTCTATGACGCGCATGTAGATTTGGCATCTTCTTTTTCTAGTAGATTGAGTAAAGCTAAGAAGCGAAAGGTAATACAAAAAACCAAACCCCGTATAGGTTTTATATCGGGTGATTTATATTGGCACTCTGTCTCTTATTTCTTTCGCTCCTTGCTAGAGGGTGAGTTTGCCGAAAGGTTTGATGTGTACTGTTATTCTGATACAGATACCGAAGATGATATGACTCTCGCGCTTAAAGGGCGCTCTCGGGTCTGGCGAGATGCTCGGCAGTTAGACGACCAGCAATTGTCAGAGCAGATCATTACGGATGGCATTGATATCCTAGTCGATCTAGCTGGCTATGTCGGAAAGTTGCGAATGGGGGTGTTTGCGAACAAGTCTGCACCTTCTCAGTTGACGTACATTGGTTATCCTCATACGACAGGGGTGGCAGCTCTTGATTATCGTATTGTTGATGCTTGCACCGACCCTGAAGGGCTGACTGATGAATACACTGTTGAAGCCTTGTTACGCTCGCCGCAGTCATTCTTATGTTTTACTCCAGATCCTACCGCCCCAGAAGTTGCGCCGCTTCCTGCTTTGGAGCGTGGCGCTGTTTGCTTTGGTTCGTTTAATAATTTCACAAAGATTAATGAGCAAACTATCGAGGCTTGGAGCAATGTGTTGTTGCAAGTTGTAGGTTCTAGCTTATTTATTAAAGCAGGCCCTTTGCACGACCCTAGTTTTTGTGAGTTTTTACTGGATCGTTTTGAGCGCTATGGCGTAACACGAGATCGGATTGAGCTGCTTGGTTGGACCGCAACGCGCCGTGAGCATTTAGAGATTTATGCGAAGATTGATATTCATTTGGATACCTTTCCATACAATGGCACAACGACCACCTGTGAGGCCGCCTGGCAGGGCGTGCCAACGCTCAGTTATAAGGGGGCTGCTCACCGCGCACGTGTCGGCTATAGTTTGCTCGATGGGCTTGGGATGGGCGGTTTTGTGGCGGAGTCTCTTGAGGGTTATATAGAGCTTGCAGTAGAAAAAGCTTCGAACTTAGAGGAGCTAAGCGAACTTCGTTCGACTATGAGGGCAAGAATGGAAGGCTCCTATTTATTAGATTACCAAACGTATTCAAGGGATATGGCTGACCTATTTCAGGCGCTTCTTAGTTAGGGCACTGGATCAGTTGGGTAAATATGCCTTCAAGCTCTTTGGTGAATGCTTTTGCGTTCATCATTTTACTTTCTGTTAGTCGGTCGCGAAGGCTGGCCCGTAACTCACCTAGCTCTTTAAAATTATTGTCCCAGTAGCTGCATTTTGTCAGGTATTCTGCTTCGCTTACGGCGATGAATTCATGGAGATCAAGGCGCGATAAGATGCTGCCAGTTACCCTGCTTCTGTGCGTATCTCCGGCTAGTGTTATGCTCGGAACGCCCATCCATAAGGCTTCGAAGGTTGTTGTAGTTCCTGAGTAGGGGTGTGTGTCGAGGTGGATGTCGATACGGTTGTAAAGCGCTAAATGGTCCTCTTGCTTCTCGGCAAAAGGTAGTAGTTCGGTCCGTTCTAGGTCGAGTCCAGCCTCAAGGCATCGTTCTCTGAACACTTGAGTTGATGATGTGTCACGCATACAGGAATTTTTTATTATCAGTTTACTAGAGGGTACTTTTTCTAAAAGTTGTGCCCAAAGCCTCAGCATCTTATCGCTTATTTTTAACCCAGAATTAAAAGAACCGTATGTCAGAGCGCTATTTTTGTCGGCTGGAAGTGCGCCCACTTTTAAGTCGGCATGTGCTGGCTGGAAGCATAAAAACCCATTCGGAAGGTGAATAAGTTGTTCTGTACAAAATTGCTCTGCCTGATCGGCGGGATCGGTATACGCGTCGACGAGGCGGTGTGTCATTTGACGTATGCCTGAGGTGTTTGGGTAGCCTAGGTAGTTGATTTGTATAGCAGCAGGCTGCATAGCGAATACTCTAGCTCGGGGTTTCGTTGCAGTGTGCACAGCGAGATCGACTAATATATCGATTTTGTCTTCCGAGATTTTTTGAGCAAGCGCTTCGTCGGTTAGATTTCTCGTGTCTCGCCAATGCTCGCTTTTAGATTTGAAAAACTCACTGGTGTCGTCTGATGAGGCTCCATCGTAGTAAGAGAAAATCTCAAAACTATCTCGATTATGGTGTTGGTATATGGGCTGCATAAAGTGCGCAACGGAGTGCTTTCTAAAATCAGGTGATAAATATCCGAGCCTTATGCTTCTTTTTGAGTCATAAGTTCTTGGTTTTCTTGCTACGTTTTTTGTGTCTGCCTCGAGAAAATCGCCGAATTCTTTCGCGTATTGCAGAACCTGCTTTCGGCTATTCTGGCTTGAGTAGTTTTGTGCCTCTAGAAAACGTGCAAAAGCCTTCAAGCTAGATCTGTAGAATTTATTTTTATCATAAACTTTAATGGCGTCATCAACATGGCCTAGTGCGAGCAATGTTTCTGCAAGACAAATATGAATTGACGCGTTTTCGGGCTCAGATGCATGAGCTCTTTTTATAAGTTTGAG
>JAWUYI010000068.1:0-67652 GCA_034110885.1 Oleiphilaceae bacterium | reverse complement strand
TTTCAATCCAAGCTAAAAATGCTGCAATTAGGACTAGAAAACCGTATCAGCGACAAGATAAGTTTACTCTCAGGCGGACAGCGCCAAGCCGTCAGTCTGCTAATGGCGTCACTCAACCCAATGAAGCTTTTACTTTTGGATGAGCATACAGCCGCCCTAGATCCCAAAACAGCCGCATTTATTCTCGAATTAACACAAAATATCGTGAATGAGTCGAAGTTAACTGCGCTCATGGTCACTCACAGCATGTCTCAAGCTTTAGCTATTGGCGACAGAACCATTATGCTCCACCAAGGTAAGCTGGCACTTGATGTCAGTGGCGAGTCGCGGGAAGGCCTGACAACGAAAGATTTGCTGGAGCAATTTCATCGGAACTTTGGTGAAGTAGATGATGACGCCCTGCTGTTAAGTTAGGGCTGTCTAGAAAAAAGCTAATTAGCTAGTTTAATGTCTAAAGTGCTTGATCACATTAACGGACTGGTCCACCGTCAATTCATATTCAGTAATCATAAACTCGACCTCTCGCTGCTCAGAGCGGCTTAAACCATACGTTTTGAGCTTTAGCTTGTTCTCCGGCACGGCAGATCCGCCTTGCATGAACCTGCGCCGCTTAACTCGCCTTTCCTGCTCTTGCTCGCGCACTAACTGAACAAAAGACGAGGCAAATACACCTGCTGGAATTGCTGCGGTTCCTACACCAGTGATCATTACAACCGCCCCAAATAATTTGCCGCCGATGGTAATGGGCGTAATGTCTCCATACCCGACTGTCGTAATAGTGACCAAAGCCCACCACATTGCATCTGGAATATTAGAAAACACCTCGGGCTGCGCTGGATTTTCAAATATATAAATGCCAATAGCACCCAAAAAACTGAGCATTAGCATGATCATGGCGGCGGCAATTAAGGTTGCGCCATTCTCCCTATAGAGGGTCGCGAGAATGGAAAGTGACGCAGAATAGCGCGTCAATTTCAGCACACGAATAATGGAAAGCAGCTTTAAAAACCTTAGGTCCCCAAACACACTCTCGGGCATTAAGAGAATAATTAAGGTTGGCATAAAAGAAAGAAAATCAATCATGCCGATAGGTGAAGACACATAACTCCAGCGGCGATGTAGCAATGAGGAATTTTTTTCACTTGGCTTTTCAGCAGCGACCCAAATTCGCGCGAAATACTCAGAGAGAAAAACGAGAGCAAACCCAATCTGGAAAAACCGATCGTACCTAACAACCACACCTTGCTGCGAATCTAATGATTCAATCACTATTTGCGCGACATTTAACACAATTACTGAGCCTAAAAACGCATATAACACAAGAGAAAATGGATGTTTTCTAGAGGGTTCATTCAAGTATGTGTACCATGAGGCACGCGAAAAAAATTGCATAAGAGCTTCCGTTATTCTTGCCGACACGCGATTTATTATTTTGGATCGCATTAACTAAATAAAGCCCTACTAGAGGCTCAGCACCCCAACATTTGCGATCTTACCTATACATTATAGCGAATACCCACCAATCCGCGCATTTGTCCTTCTAAAAAGCTTAAGCTCAGACCATAATATAGAGAACTAAACGTAAGCGCGTGGGTACTAAAAAGTCATGGGAAAAAATATAAGCCAAGAATTAATTCCACTAAACATTGCCGTTTTAACAGTATCAGACACTCGCACTGAAGAAACTGATTCTTCCGGTCAATATTTAGCGGAACAACTACAGCAGACTGGCCACGTGCTGAGCGGCAAGAAAATCGTTATCGACAACATCTATGATATTAGAGCAGCGCTCTCGAACTGGATTGCAGATCATTCGACGCAAGTAATATTGGTCACGGGCGGTACAGGCTTTACTTCACGAGACAGCACCCCCGAAGCAGTTAAGCCAATTTTAGATAAAACGGTCGATGGCTTCGGAGAAATGTTTCGCCAATTGTCTTTGGCTCAAGTAGGCACATCAACAATACAATCAAGAGCGCTTGCTGGCATATCGAATAAGACGCTAATTTTCTGCCTTCCCGGCAGTAATAATGCCTGCCGAACAGCATGGGAGCAGATCATTGTTAGCCAAATCGATAGCAGACATAGCCCCTGCAACTTTGTAGCTCAACTTAAAGGCATTGATTTTGAAGAGTGCCTCAGTCGCGAAACTAGTAGCGACTGATTATAGCTAAAAAATCGAACTTTCCATTTCTGATTAACGGACCGCACTATGCAAACACTTCAAATTACAACGCCCGATGATTGGCACTTACATTTTCGCGACGGCGACATGCTTTTAGAGACAGTGCCAGCAACCGCCCGCTGTTTTGCAAGAGCGATTGTAATGCCCAATCTCGTGCCTCCCGTTACAAACGCGAAAATGCTAAACGATTACCGACAACGCATAAACGAAGCTCGTCCAGCAGGGTCAAGTTTTGAACCCCTTATGACGATTTACCTAACGGACAAGACGAGCCCAGAAGACATTGCTGCGGCAAAACAAGCAGGTGCCGTTGCTGCGAAACTTTACCCTGCAGGCGCGACCACCAATTCTGATGCGGCTGTAGCAAGCTTAGAGTCCTTAGACCCTGTATTCCAAGCACTAGCAGATCAAAATATGCTTTTGCTGGTGCATGGCGAAGTGACCACGCATGACATCGATATTTTTGACCGGGAGCACCTGTTTATAGAGCAACACCTGCGCCGCATTCACGAACAATTCCCAAGTTTAAAAATCGTGTTTGAACACATCACAACGAAAGAAGCCGCAGACTTTGTGGGCAATGCTAGCGATAACGTTGCCGCGACTATTACCCCGCAACACCTTCTTCTGAACCGCAATGACTTACTCGTCGGCGGAGTAAGACCTCATAACTTTTGCTTACCCGTGCTTAAACGCAATACTCACCAAGAAGCCTTGCGAGAAGTTGTCGCGTCAGGATCTAAGAAATTCTTTCTAGGAACCGATTCAGCACCACACGAGCAGAGCAAAAAAGAAAGCGCCTGCGGCTGTGCTGGGTGCTACAGCGCATGGAGCGCAATCGAATTATATGCAAAAGTATTCGAAGACCTAAACTGCTTAGAACATTTAGAAGGTTTTTCTAGCTTTTATGGTGCCGATTTTTATGGCTTACCTCGCAACCAAAGCACGATTACCTTAGTGAACGAGACTTGGACAGTACCAGAAGCCATTACCCTGCCTAATGGCCGTCCAATCGTGCCATTTTTTGCAGGCGAAACGTTAAACTGGAAGTTAAAGGTCTAACATCAGTTCGCAACCCTGACTATTACTGATTAGTAAGCAAATCTGCTTAATTATTAATCGTTCTAGCCAATAGAGCCGTATACAATAGCGTGGGATTAAAATAAGCGGAATTATTTTAGAAAACTGCCGTTTTAGCCACGCTACATTTACATAAAAACATCTAACGATGCGCATGTAGCACTAAACCTAATAAACTCATTAAAACGACTTGCGTTACGTGGAGCATCGAAAGCTGCTCGAATTAGACACCACGCCTAATACTCAGTCGTTTTTGGTAAACATTACAAACATGCGTACTCCTAAATCTCTTCTTTCTTTATTGCTACTCTGCTTGGGCGCCCTTACGTCCGGCTGCAGCCAAACAGAAGAAACATCAACCCAGAATAACGTCAACGGAAGCGCAATCAAAGGCGCGCTGGAAAGCGCAATCGTCAGCTTTTACCGAATAGACACTGAGAACCAAGAGCCGACACTGCTTGCCGAAACCCGCACACAAAGGGGTGGCGTATTTGGAATGAAACTCGATATTGCTGATGCGATTATCCTGATCCAAGTCAGCGCCGACAGTCAAACTCGCATGACCTGTGATGTGACAAGCGGGTGCAGTAATGCAGTAGACATGCTCTATTACGAATTTGGCGAGAAAATGCCCGTCGATAAAGATTTCCAGCTATTTGGCTTGTTAAGCCAAGACTTAGGCGGTTCGTGGAATGCCAACATATCCCCTCTCAGTCACATTGTTGTATCAACAGCCCTAAACTTGCCGCGAGGGTTGACTCTGCAGAATATCACCACTGCTAGAGAGTGGGTCGAGCAAACCTTTGCGCTGAATACCAACATTCTAAAAACTGAAAACATAGACCTAACTCAAAGCGCCGCATACGAAAATGCCAATAGCGCAAACCTTGCTCATAGTGTCATCAATGCCAGTTTTTATGAACTAGTGCAGAGTGCAGCTTGGCAAACGGCCACACTTACGATCAACGAACTCCCGATCGATTATTTGAATCAGACCGCTGCGCGCATCGCACAAGATTTACTGTGGGACAACACCCGCCTTGATCAAGCTCAAGCCGCATCACTTGCAGGCTTAGCAAGCACCAACCTCACGAACGCTGAGGGTGGTCTTCAGATCTCAGCTCCGCCTAGTAACACAGCCGTACGCCAAGGCGAGTCGTTTTTCTTTAGGGTGCAAGCTCAGTCGCCTCAGAAAATCTCATATCAATGGTATAAAGACGGCTTAGAAATTCCTGGTGCTGAAGACGCGATTTACGGCGTTTCTAATAGCCAAGAGTTCCATGCTGGCCGCTATCAAGTAAGGGTAAGCGATGGCAACAACACCCAGTATTCAAGCAAGGTCAGCTTGTGGGTCAACGAAGCGCATAGTCGCCTAGAAATAAATACGCAACCAAGCCCGCAGAGCTTGGTAAGCGGCGACACATTGATTCTAGAAGTAGCCGCATCGGGCACCGGAGTGCTTGAGTATCAGTGGCAGAAAAATGGCTCTATTTTACCGGGAGAACGCAACGCTACGTTACACCTCGAAAATATGGAGCCCGCTCATGCCGGCCAATATCGTGCAATAATTTCGGACGACACCACGACGGTGTATTCCGATTTCGCAGCAGTATTTGTGACCAACGCCTTAGCACCGCTTCAAATAAACGAACAACCCACAGCAATGACAGTGGTCACGAAAAATCAGGCTAGCTTGCACGTAGAAATAGAAGGTGGCGGCTATATACGCTACCAATGGTACAAAGACGGTGAAGTGCTCGTTGGCGCCAATACAGCCACTTTAAGTTTAGAAGCCTTAACAACTGCCGACGAAGGCAACTATTACCTTGTTGCGAGCAACAGTCGAGGGACAATCACGACGGAATCCGTTCCAGTTCGAGTCGTTTCAGACATCATCAACTTAGAAATGTTACACAACCCTAGTGATACGGCGCTATATATTGGTGAAAGCACGACGCTTACAGCGCACGCACTCGGTGGGTACAGCTTCAACTACCAATGGTACAAAGATGAGCTCGCTATAAGTGGCGCAAATTCCGCCCATTATGTCGTGAACGCGCGCAACCTATCCGATGCTGGGAATTATGTCGCCCGAATTAGCAACGAGTATGGAGAAGTCGTATCAGACCCTGCCTATATCAACGTATCAGAAGCGCCTACACTCGCGCTGTCTTGGGGTATGCCTAGCGAACGAGAGAATGGCGAGACACTTCTGCCCTCAGAAATTTATGGCTACGTCATTGAATATGGCTATGACACAAATAATTTGAGGGATCGAACGCAAATAACCGGTGCTGCTATCACAAACCATACTCTTACCGAGCTGCGTCGAGGCGTCTTGCACTTAAGAATTGCGACCATCGACTCGGATGGCGTCACTGGTCGGTTTTCTGACATCCTCAGCGTTACGATTCCCTAGTCGCACTAGTCATTAAAAACAGACTTACGGACTGCCCCTAGCTACACGGGATCGGAGCTATGCTCCCGGCTCTCCCGATTCTATGCCACACTTGTTTCCCATGGTTCACGCTCAGTTCGAACATAGAACATATATCGTAGAGCAGGAAGTAAGGTCATCGCGCCCACCATATTCCAAATAAACATAAACGTCAGAAGTATGCCCATGTCAGACTGAAACTTGATCGGGGAGAAAATCCATGTTGCAGTACCTATCGATAGCGTAAAGCCCGTGAAAGCCACGGCTTTACCTGTGGTATAAAGCGTTTTACGATAAGCCTCTAAGATATTGAAGCCCTCACTTAGGTACTCGCTCAAACGGCTATAAACGTAAATACTATAATCAACCCCTAGACCTACCCCTAGAGCGATGATTGGAAGTGTAGAAACCTTAACACCAATACCCAGAATCGCCATAAGAGCCATACACACCAACGAAGTCAGCACCAAGGGCGCCAAAATACACACCAACGCGTTCACCGACTTGTAAGCAAACAAGACCATGGCACCAACAACGACAAACACCACCAACAACATAATATACTGGGACGACGCAATCACTTCGTTAGTCGCCGCCTCGATACCGCCATTCCCTGCCGCAAGTAACACCTCGACCCCGTCCATTGGAAAGTTATCTGTAAATTGCCGCACACCATTAGTCACCGCGAGTAGAGAGTCGGCTTTGTGATCATTGAGAAAGACAAAGATTGGTGTCAGGCTACAATTTCCATTAATAAAACCTGCTGGCGACTGCTGCAGCGAGGTATCGATAATTCTTTGATTACGAGAGACCTCACTCCATTTAAGATTGCCCTCGTTAAAGGCTTTCGTAACGCTAGTAGAAAGATTCGCCATAGAAAACGTAGACTGCACCGCGTTCAAGTGCTCTAAGCGCCACTGCAAGCTCTCCATCACTCGCAGTGTTTGGTAAGCAGTACAACCTTCAGGCGCCGTTTTAACCATAAGCACCATTACGTCTGGGCTCGTTGCATAGTTATGTGCGAGATACGCATTATCTAGATTGTAACGAGAGTCATGGTGCAGCTCTGGCGCTCCGGGATCAAGCTCTCCCACCTTAAGATTTGCAGCGAACACGAGCGAAACAATGGTCAAAACCAAGGTACAAGCAAATACTTTAGTCGCCCCATGCTTAGTCATCACTTGTTCAAGCAGAGTGTAGAGCTTTGAGCCTTCCATGGGTGCAGCAGTGCGACCGTCATGCTTATGAAAAAAGCTGGTTAGAATTGGAAGTAAAATAAGATTGGTAACAATAATGCTCGCAATTCCGATACTGGCAACTAAAGCCAAATCACGAATCACATCAATCTCTATTAAGCTTAAAGAGAAGAAGCCAATCACATCACTTACTAAAGCAAGGATAGCCGGAATGTAATGATGCCTGAACGTGGCTCGCGAGGCATCTAGGGCTGTATCAGCTACAACTAGTCCCCTCTGAAAACCGTTAATAAATTGAACGGAATGGCTAACCGCCGTTGCGAAAACGATGAAAGGAACCAGAACTGAATATGGGTCCAAACCGTATCCCAATAAATGCATCAAGCCCAATTGCCAAACAACAGCGATCAACGAGCACAAGATCCCTAGCCCACTTGAACGAACGTCTCGGGTATAGGCGTAAAGCAAAACACTCGTAATTAGCACAGCAATTCCAAAAAAGAATACAACTGCGGTAAAACCATCTATTAGGTCGCCCACCTTCTTGGCGAACCCAACGATCTTTATCTCTATATTGGTGTTTTCAGAGGTGTATTTGTCTCGTATCTTTTCTTCCAAGGTCGCAGAGAAAGCCTGATAATCTAATCGTTCACCAGTTTCTGGATTCACCTCAAGAAGCGGAACATAGATAACACTAGACTTGAAATCATTAGATACGAGCCGGCCAACCTGCCCAGAACGTAAGATGTTCTGCTTTAGAATTTCTAGATTTTCAGCTGAGCCGTCATAGCCGCTGGGTATCACCGGCCCGCCTTCAAAGCCATTCTCAGTGACCTGCACCCAGCGTACGTTTGGCGTCCACAATGATTTCAAGCCAGTTCGATCAACGCCTGGCAGGTAAAACGCCTCATCGCTAATAGCTTCTAAGGTAGACATATAGCTTTCAGAAAAAATGTCTCCCTCACGCGCAACGACCGCAATACGAATAAAGTTCGACAAGTTTTCCAAGTCTTCACGGTGCTCTAACGCATTCTGAACATAGGGGTGGTGCTGAGGAATCATGCGCTCTAAGCTTGCATCAGGTTTTACCTGAACCGCCTGAGTCAACAAAAAGAGACTGAGTAAAACAAAAACAGTAAGAACCAACTTACGTCTTGCGAACAAAAACTGTTCGACTTTGAAACCTTCAGAAAGGCGATTGGATTGGATTTTACTTCTGCTCATACAACTTATTTCTTAACGCTTTACCTCCATGCCAAGCCACGTAATACCACTTAACACACCCATTAAATTTAAGTGTAGCTAACATTAGAAATTGCGCGTAAAACTTTAATTTTATGTGGAAAATTCAGAATTGCGACTATCCTAAAAGCTTGCTAACTAATGAGATTCAAGGAGCTTCATGCCACGCTTTAGAGCACGAGACGGAGAACAGCTATTCTATCGGCAACTAGGTCGTGGAAAACCTGTCGTACTGCTCCATGGATTTGGAATGCAATCGAGCCACTGGCTACCCTACGCTTGGCTATTGAGCCGAAAAAATACGGTTATCATGCCAGATATGCGGGGCTTCGGGCGCTCTCATCACACCCAATTCAACCAAGAATGCAGCCTTAGCAACTATGCTGACGACCTAGAAGACTTAATGCATGCGCTTGACCTTAATGCGGTGAAACTAGGCGGCATTTCTATGGGAGCACTCACCTCACTAAAATACCTAGAGCAATATGGACAGAGCAAAGTCCAATCTTACCTGCATATCGATCAAAGCCCATGCTGCAGCAATAGTGAAGACTGGCAATGGGGCCTTTTCGGTCATGAGCATACCGAACGCCTTGAGCGCGCAAAACAATTATTGGCGGAACTTGAGCCTTACGTAGAATTTAGAACCGACTATAAAGAACTCCCTAAGTATTTGAGGGTTGCTATACAAAGCGAATTTGGTGAATTCTTCGCGTCGGCGCTTTCAAGACCAAGTCACAAGAAACTTGCCCGTATGCTTATGAACAAAGATTTTTTTGCATCCCGAATTATGCCAACAGAAAACTGGACAATGTACATGCGCTGTTTACGGGCATACATAGATCAGCAATACGACCTAAGAGACAGTTTGCATCACATAGATATACCAATACATCTAATGGTAGGAATGAAGTCGGAAATGTATCCTGCGGCGGGGCAAGTGCGCTTCGCTGACTATCTCAAAAAGCCATCACTTATTCATTTTACGAAAAGCGGCCATACGCCGCTCATTGACCAACCGCTTAAATTTGCACAAGAGCTTGCGCGCTTTGCACGCGCTTAAGACGACTGAACTAAGACCCAAGGTTTAATAACGACCGTCCACAGCAATGCGTTGCTATCTGCCCATGTCAACGCTTGTTGATCACTGACCTGATCGACTAGACCAGAGTTCATCCATTCTTTAATCTTGGAAGTGTTATCAGCAACAATCTGTTCTGCAACAAGAAACATATCCAAGCTGGCATCAACTGCAATGACTTTGCCCCCAGCAAAGAAAGGCTCCAGTTCTTTCCAAGGCGCTTGGGCTGTCTCTAAGTTTAGTTTCGCCGACAAGGGCACTTTCTGAGGGTCAGCACCCTTCCTAATATCAGTCATTATTTATGCAACCCTTGTTTGCCTCCTAAAATCGGTGCGGATTCAAACATTAGTGCGATCCAAGTGCAAGCCAAAACTTGTAATTAGAAACGACGCTCTAGCCAACCGAATTAGGTTGCACAAGGTCTTCAATGTAACTCGCAACAATGTCGGTTCGATGCAGTTCAATCTGTGCGACAAAACGCGAAATTATGCGTTCTGGGTCAGGAAATAAACGCGCATCGCCCATTAGGCCAAATTGAATCTGGCCGCCGTAACTAATAATACTGAGACCTAAGCCTAAATCACCCGTTTGAGGCACCCAAAACATCTGTTCCTTAATTTTAGAGCCTGCTATATACCTCGGTTCGCGAGGCCCTGGCACGTTAGAAAGTACCGCCGATGTTTTATTTCCAAAGCTCTCGGTAAACGTCTTCTGCAAACTCTTTGGCAGCATGCCCGAAGCATAGAGAATTCCATATGAAAGTGCTGGCTGTAATGATTGCTTTAAAGCAATCATGTCATGTTTGATCTTATACACCCGCTCAAGTGGATTTTCGATGCCTACCGGTAGTGAGACAAAAACAGTACCAAAACAATTACCTAATTCGTCAGGGCTTTCGCTAACATCGGATTTCTCAGGCGATCGCATGTTCACCGGTAGCGTCACATGTACATTACGCTTACCTACATCCTCGCCAGCGGCAATAAGTTCCTCGCGAAATGCACCCGCAACACACGACAGCAAGAGGTCATTAATTTTGCACCCGACAACCTTTGCGATTCCGTGGAACTTGTCAAAACTAAGGGGCTCCGACCAAGCGCACGTTTTGCGCACACCCAAACGGCCCTTCAAAACTCTCTTCGGGTCAGCCGGCATCGTCGCGAGTTGTGCTAACTCTGCGGCAGCGCGCACGCCATCCCCTAAAATAGAGCGCATAGCCTCTTGATCACGAAGGATACTAATGCCATCCGTCGATACTTTCTTGGCTAGTTTTGCATAACGGTCCGCTCTCTCCGTAGCATTATCGAGCAAACGCTGATAGCGAGGCCATTCGTAGTTAATTTCTTGCGGCGCTTCTTCGTTTGAAGCGGTCGCAGAATAAGAGAAAGGCGCAACATTAGTGCTACTATCCGTGATTGAGTTAAACACCGAGATCAATGCCAAACCATCGGCATAGCAATGATGGACGCGCAGAATAATCGCCTTGCCACCCTGAAAATTATCTACAAAGAGTATTTGCCACAGAGGCTTGCTCGCATCAAAGGGAACGCTAGCTTGGTCCCCTAAGTATTGTTGAAGGTCTTTTTTGTCTGCGTTGCTTGGTAGGGCAACTTTTTTGACATGATTATCGACATCAAAGAACGGGTCGCGCTCCCACACATGTTCACCAGACTGGTGCACCGGACGTGTCAAGAATCTAGGAAACCGTAAAAAACGACTAACCACAGTATTTCTAAAATCTTTAAACTCTAAGTTTTCTGTAATGATCATCGCATTGATGATCATTAGATTGGTCGGCGAATCCATGCGCAACCAAGCGATATCTACCCCATTTAGAGGTGTGCTGGTATGCTCGTTCACACCAACCTCCTAAAAGAAAAATGATTATTTTTATGTTTATTATTAGTACTTTATGCTCTTAAGGCATCGAATCAGGCAGAAACTCTCGATATAGTGCAGCACTTCTCAGTCACAAAAAGTAACATAAGTAACATTTCATAACACATGATTTTTTATTCATCTGTCATAATTAATTCAATGGTTTATCGCAGATTCCTAAATAATTCTTCAAGATTAAACTTCTGGTATATTGAAAAATGCGTGCTAAAACCAGTAGCGACTAGAGGGTAGCGATTAGACTTAGACTAAAATCTAAGACGCTGTCACTGTTCTTTATCTTGCTTAGGTACTAAGATTAGTAGTAGAAAAAAGCAAAAATGGCGGAAAACTAAAGAGTTTCAGAGTCATTAATAACTGGGGAGAGAGATAGTGCAAGCTGCTCACGCGCGAAAACTGATTAAGCCGATAGCTCAGACCTACACCGAAATGTTTTCGGGAAAAGTATACACCGTGGGAAAAGGCGCAGTTAGTGTAAGGAACCATAATCGAAACGTCGAACACACAGTTATTGGTGTGCACGGCTTTCTAGAGAACCACTGCTACTTCACCCAAGCGTATCAAGACCCAAGCACTGAACTCATTCTGCTAACGTGCAGCAACTACCATATTCCGGTTGAAGGCCCCTTGCCTGAACCTGCGAGTTGGGAAATCCCGATAAAGTATCTCGAAGCGACTATCGAGTACGATGCATGTATTTTGACTCAAGCTCTTGAGAATCTTCCAAGCACTAAGAAAGTGCGCGTACACGGCCATTCTCGAGGCGGCGCAGTAATTCTTGAAGCAATCAATCAACGCCCAGAGCTTTTTGAGCACGTAGAAGTTATTTTAGAAGCGCCAGCATTGCCTGGCGGTAAGACCCACCCTTTAGTCTCTGCATTACTAGAGCCTGTGAGTCACGGCATGTGGCCTTGGGTGATCCGTCTTATCAATAGCACACCGTCATCGTCTTATGGACAAATGTTTTTTGGTAAATTAAACCCAAGAAAACGTAAATTACTGCATAAGCTGTTCACCGCGACTAAAGATCATTTAACCATTGTGCGAAACATCGAGAACTTGTTCGCTTGGATGGACAAAGCCGACTATTCAGCTTATCAGCACATTCGCCATGGCACATTCTTGATTCCAAAAGTCGATAGAATATTAGACCGCAACCTTATGCTTAAGAGCGCGCTGAAAAGTCCAAATGCCGTTCGAGTTGTTGAAACTGATGCGTTGAGCCACTTTATCACGCTTGATGACAAGCAATGGATACCTAGCCTAGAAACGGTTCCTTCAGCAGATTCTGCTGAAACGATAAAACGACAGCAGCGCATGGCAACACAAAACAATGCTTTAGTATCAAACGGCTAAATAAAATTGAAATAAATGAGTGGCGTCATTCAGGGACTCTAAGCCCTACCAAGAAAAATAAGGTGCATTAAAAAACGCCACACTTTGCATCGCTTAGAAATTTAAATACACTCTCTGCAATTGATCCGTTATTTAGCAGAGCATATGTATCGA
The DNA here is from genome assembly GCA_034110885.1 of Oleiphilaceae bacterium. Classification (GTDB taxonomy): domain Bacteria; phylum Pseudomonadota; class Gammaproteobacteria; order Pseudomonadales; family Oleiphilaceae; genus PZPK01. The sequence continues at coordinate 55,026 of JAWUYI010000068.1, read as the reverse complement.
CAACGATTAGAACAAACCCGCGCTAAAAGCAAAGAAGCTAGTGCCCTAAAAGCTTTAATGCTCGCCTACCACGACCATCAAACCCAACAAGTGCCCCCTGAAACACAAGCGCTTATTGCGCAATTAACAGATTGGCAAAGCGCTCGACTGACGACCAGTCATCAAGATCTCTATCAGCAGCCAGAATACCGATCAGGCATCGACTTTCTGCTTACCGAGCTTTACTCCGCAAAAGACTTTTCTGCACGAGACCGTGATCTAGAACGGGTCTTTCCAAAGCTGGTAAAGCTACTTCCCAACAAAATCATTCAAACCGTAGCCCATTTAGTAGAACTAAATCTTTTGACGCAGCAACTCGACCGCGAACTTGCACACTATCATTTCATAACCCTTAACTACGATCGCATTGACGAAGCCTCATACTGCGAAGCGTTTAGGCGCTGCGGCAATATGGAAGGAAGGACACGGCAACTAGAGCTTGTTTCCGAGGCGGGAAAGATGCTTAGCAAACATTCTAAAAACTCTATGATTCGCTTCTCTTTGAATATTACAGAGGGCCCTGCCGAAATGGCCGGATTAGAAGCCCTGCATTCTTTTATTCTAAGGGGGTTCGGAGCCTTTAATAGCATGCAAAACGTCGATACGCTTATGCAAACTTTGATTCACAGAGAAAGCCAGATACTATCGCAAATACACGAGGGTAATCGCACCCCATTTCAGTACTAGTCACTGAAAAAACGTATATTCAGAACACGCCCAAACAATGGATACATTCTTATGTCAGACAGCATCGTGATAAAAGATCGCGTCAAAGTAGAAATAAAAGATGAAATAGCATTTGTGCAGTTATCACGTGCAGACAAACTCAACGCACTGGATATACCGATGTTCGAAGCCATTGCTAAAGCCGCAAAACTATTAGCCAAGGACAAGCGCGTTAGGGCTGTTATTCTGTCTGGCGAAGGTAAAGCATTTTGCTCTGGCTTAGATGTTAAAAGCATGTTCAAAAATCCAATGGCGCTAGTAAAACTCTTAGTAAAACCTGGCACAAAAGCATCAAATCTAGCGCAAGACGTGAGCTATTTATGGCGAGAACTTCCAGTTCCCGTTATTGCCGTAACGCACGGAAAGTGCTGGGGCGGCGGTTTTCAGATTGCCTTAGGTGCGGATTTTAGATACACCAGCAAAGACTGCACATTTTCCATAATGGAAACAAAGTGGGGCTTAATTCCTGACATGGCTGGCTCCATTGCATTAAGAGAGCTATGCGGCATTGATAAAGCCAAGGAAATTACAATGACCTCAGATGTACTAAGCGCCGAAACTGCGCATGACTACGGTTTAGTCACGCATATTTATGAGGACCCAATGCAAGCTGCAATCGAGTTTGCCGAGCGCTTAAAAGAAAAATCCCCTGACGCGATTAGCCACACAAAGACGCTTTACAACAAAGTATGGCTTAGCACCGTCCGGCAAGCGCTGATTTGGGAGACAAAATTACAGAAGAAACTTATTGGTCGCTTCAATCAACGCACATCCATCGCCCGTAATTCAGGCGCGAAAGATGCGCCCGAATTTAAAGACCGTGCTTAGAACGGGACCTCTTTGCCAACAATTTTCTGATGCGCATCCTTAGTCAGCCTCTCATAAGCTTTCGACTTCGGCAGCAATACAAACAAATCAGAGCCACAAACCACTGGGTCAAACGCCTCTTTCTTTAAAGGGGCTTTTTTGTACTTGTGGGTCCCCGTAGTATCGATACTCTCAACCACGCGAATAAATACCGGAACAGCGTAGCTAGGCAGTTTTGAATTCAGCAAGGCATAGAGCTCGCCCAAATCTAATTTCTGTTCCGGCATTAAGCGTATTGCAGCCATACCCGCGCGACCATTTGTCCCCGGAATTTCGACGCCGTAAACAGCCGCATCTAGAACACGATCAGATTGAGAAATAACGTTCTCAACTTCGGTAGTCGAAACATTTTCACCCTTCCAACGAAAGGTATCCCCCAACCTATCTACGAACTGTGCGTGCCTAAAACCAAGGTCTCGCATCAAATCACCTGTATTAAACCAAGCATCCCCCTGCTTAAACACATTGCGTAATATCGTTTGTTTCGTCTTTTCTGGGTCGGTATAGCCATCAAATGGCGACTTGTCGCTAATCTCACCCAACAACAAACCGGCCTCGCCCTTGCTTACTTTTCTCATAAAGCCGTCAGAGAACCTGACAGCCTGATCGGCGTCGACATCGTATTGAATAATGGCATAAGGCACCGGCGTAAAACCAACCGTATAATCTAAGTTTAGGAAGTTCAAAAAACCGACATTGCCTTCGCTTGAGCCATAAAACTCGTTCACCCTACTCACACCAAAACGCTGCTTGAATGCCTCCCATAATTCCGGCCGCAGGCCATTCCCGAACATGAGACGAACTTTGTGTGATCGATCCAAAGCACTCGGTTCTTGCGCCAGAAGATAGCGACAAAGCTCACCGATATAACACAGAGCCGTCACGCCGTTGTCTACAACGTCTTTCCAATAGTTAGACGCCGAAAACTTACGCACCAATACTAAGGCAGCATTGCCCGCCAAAATACTGCTCCACGCCACCACCATTGCCGTTGCATGATAGAAAGGCAAAGGCACGTACACTCGGTCTTGGTCAGTAAACTGCAAACATGCTAAGCCAATACCTGCATACGCCTTCATATAACGGCCGTTCGTCAATATTGCGGCCTTAGGCAGGCCGGTTGTGCCCGACGTATAGAAATAACACAGAGGATCATTCGCACGAGCTTGCATCGTCGACACTGGATTTTTTTCAGAACAAGCGGCGGACTCACGCTCTAGGTCAACCCAAGCTTTTGGACACTCAACGGAAACACTATCATCAGCAATAAACAAACAACTCGCAGCTTCGACAGGAAGCGTGTCTTCAAGCTCGGTTACGGCACACAGTAATTCCGCCCCGGCGACTACTCGTTTGGGCTTCACAAGCGAAATGCTGTGCTTTAATACATCGCCGCGCTGTGAGGTATTAATCAAAGCACTAACGGCGCCAAGTTTGGCCAATGCACTAATAACAACGAGTAACTCAGGTCTGTTCTCGAGAGCGACAACAACAACATCACCTTTCTGAGTTCCCGTCGAGGAAAAATAATCAGCATAACGATTCACCCATGCATTAAACTGAGCATAGGTATACGTGTCTTTTCTATAAATCAAAGCAAGCGCTTTGGGTTTACGCGTTGCTGCATTTTCTAAGCACACGCCAAGGCCGGAAATGACGTTATGGCGCTGCTGAAATACAAGCTTCAAGCCCTTTAGCTTAGAACCTAAACCCTTAACAACTTCAGGCGAATGCCTAAGAATTTGATTAAAACTTAATACTGCATTATCCGACATAAAAAACGACTTCCAATCTTATTGTAATTATAAGGGAACACTCTAAGCGCGTGACTGCGTATCACCCGCAAAATTCATCTAAGTATTTGTGAATTTCACTCTCGATCTTAGACTTAAACGGCCTAAGCATGAAGCCGAGTTCAAGCCTTATAGAAAGCGACGTCTCATAGCACTCCATCTTTCCTTTCGCGCCAGAACCTTTAAAGCTGAGTTCGTGATACTCCCAGCGGTAGTTCATCCCAAACTTCTTACTCAAGTCTTGTGCGATTAACTCTGCCTCTTCTTTCGCGGCATTGAGTCCTCGTTCATGGCCTCTCTGTACTGAAATAACGCTCATACTATCGAATTCCATCCTAACTAATGGTTTGTAAACCCTGTAAGTTACCTACACTCATGAACTCGCAAAGTCTTGCTTACAAGTTTAGCGCACTTTCCAAGTGTCTCGAAATCAAATCAATTCTCCTTTCAAGTAGTTTTCACTTGTTCGCAAGGTTAGAATAGCAGCTGCTAAAAAACTCTTGAGATGATTCATGGAAAAACCTGCCAATAAGCCAAGCGAGCAAGCAACCACGCACTTCGGATTTAAAAACGTTCAAGTTGAAGAAAAAGCCGGAAAAGTCGCGGAAGTATTCCACTCAGTTGCCCACAAATATGATGTAATGAATGACCTAATGTCACTAGGTGTTCATAGGCTCTGGAAGCGCATTACCATTGAGTCTTCGGGCGTTAGGCCCGGCCACAAAGTATTAGACATAGCGGGCGGCACCGGCGACCTAACCATGCAGTTCTCAGACAGGGTCGGAGAACAAGGAAGCGTTGTTTTAGCAGACATTAATGCTTCGATGCTTTCCGTCGGCCGGGATCGACTGCTAGATCGTGGCTTTGGAACAAACATTGAGTTCGTGCAAGCAAATGCAGAATGCCTACCCTTTCCAGACAACCACTTTAATTGCGTGTCGATTGCATTCGGCTTGCGCAATGTCACCGACAAAGACAAAGCTTTGCGGTCGATGCTTAGAGTATTAAAGCCTGGCGGCCGTTTACTCGTATTAGAGTTTTCGAAGCCGAAAAACGCCTTGTTAAGTGACATATACGACAAATATTCGTTTACCGCTATTCCGATGATAGGAAAGCTGATTACCAATGACAGCGAGAGCTATCAATATTTGGCAGAATCTATACGCATGCACCCAGACCAAGAAACACTAAAATCGATGATGGATGATGCAGGCTTCGTCAACACACGCTACCAGAATATGACTGGCGGCATCGTTGCCTTGCACACGGGAACTAAGCCTTAAATGAGCCTCTTCACTCAGCCATTAATTCAAAAGCTCGCCCCCAGCATCGAACTCGCGATTAACAAAGCGCTGACGATGGATCCTTCGGCGACTAAGAAGTTAAAACCCTTGAATGGCTGTATCTTGGAAATCAACATCGAGAGTTTGAAACAGTCTTTGTTTCTTGGCGCCAAAGACGGACAAGTTCTTTTGCTATCGGCCGACAAAGCGCCAACAGTCATACTAACAGGCAACGTGTCTGCTCTGATAAAGCTGGCTTTACTCAAAGACCGCTCAACACTATTCAAACAGCGCCAAGTCGCTTTTAGCGGCGACGCAGTGCGCGCTCAGCAAATTCAAACCTTTGCAAGGTCGCTGCAAATAGACTGGGAAGGGCTTTTAGCCGAGGCAATTGGAGATACCCCTGCACGCTTCTTAAGCTCAAGCACAAAACAAAGCCTGATGTTCATGCAATCGTTAAGTCAAAACTTCATGCGAGACGTCGAAGACTACATTAAATATGAGCTTCGTTTGTTGCCAACAAGAGCTCGAGCCACAAAACAATTTGAGGCGATCGATCAACTGCGCTTAGCAAGTGATCGGCTTGATGCACGCGTAAAAATAGTCACTAAAAAGTTTAAGCGAGGATAAGTTGTCAGTTTTTACGCCGTTTACCAAACTTAATCGCCTGATTGTTATCGCTTGGGTAGTGTGTCGTTATCGCCTAGACGTATTTGTACCAAGCGACTCTCTGCCTCTGGGGTTTCGTATTCTGTTTGCACTAGGCCCCTGGCACCTGTTCCCGCAACCTAAGCTCAGCAGAGGACAGCGTCTGCGCATTGCTTTAGAACGACTGGGCCCTATTTTTGTTAAGTTTGGCCAAATACTGTCTACCCGAAGAGACTTGCTACCAAACGAAGTTGCTGACGAACTAAAGCGTCTGCAGGATCAAGTACCGCCATTCGATCAAGGCCTATCGATCGCTCGAATTGAAAAAGGCCTTGGTCGAGCACTAAACCAAGTATTTGCGCGTTTCGATGAACAAGTCATGGCCTCAGCATCGATTGCACAAGTGCATAGTGCCCAGCTTCATAACGGCAAAGAAGTCATCGTAAAAGTCATACGACCGGACATCCGCAAAACCATCAGGCAAGACATTGCGCTAATGTCGTTTATGGCTAATTTGCTCGAAACCTACTGGGCCGACGGCAAACGACTTCATCCCACTCAAGTTGTAAAAGACTACGAAAAAACAATTTACGACGAACTAGACCTACAGCGTGAAGCCGCCAATGCCTCGCAGTTACGTCGTAATTTTTTAGATTCTGAACTGATTTACATTCCGGAAGTATATTGGGAGTACTGTAGCCAAAACGTGCTTGTCTTGGAGCGGGTCTACGGCATACCGGTCGCGAACACCGACGAATTGAGAGCAGCAAATATCGACATGAAAAAGCTCGCAGAGCGCGGTGTCGAAATATTTTTCACTCAAGTGTTTCGCGATAGTTTTTTCCATGCCGATATGCATCCAGGTAACATTTTCGTATCTACAGCGACACCGGCCTCGCCACAATATATTGCGATCGACTTTGGCATTGTCGGAACCCTAAGTTCAGAAGATCAAAATTATCTTGCCCGTAACTTATTGGCTTTTTTTCATCGAGACTACAAAGAAGTTGCTCAACTTCACGTGTCTTCGGGCTGGGTTCCGAGTGATACCCGCGTTGACGAATTCGAGTCTGCCATTCGTACCGTTTGCGAACCCATCTTTGAACGCCCATTAAGCGAAATATCTTTCGGCCACTTTTTACTTCGCTTATTTCAGACGGCTCGCCGCTTCGACATGGAAGTTCAGCCTCAGCTAGTTCTGCTGCAAAAAACACTTTTGAACATCGAAGGCTTGGGCCGACAACTCTACCCTGAGCTCGATCTTTGGAGCACGGCAAAACCTTATTTGGAAGACTGGATGAAGCAGAAGCTCGCGCCTCCAGGAGTCTTTAAAAGCTTGCGAAAGCAATTGCCGGATCTCGTACAACAATCTCCAGAACTTCCAAAGCTGATTTTTGACACTATGACGCATATTCGTGACTTAGATCTAACGCAACAAGGCAGAGAAGTAAAAACGCACGAACTAAGCCAACAAGTAGCCCAACACCAGCAAGAAAAGCGTAAACTGGCCTTAGGCAGTGTTCTTGTTATTGCGGGATTAGTTAGCTCAAACGAAGCCGCGTTAAACTGGATCAGCAACTTGCCACTTATAAGCATCGTGACCATCGGCGTCGGTCTCTGGTTCGTGGTACTCTCATAATTATTTAGTCGCCATTGAAACAAATTGAATAGAAAGGAAGGGCAATGTCCTCTGTACTAGACGAATTAAATAAAGTTTTAGAGGAACGCAAAAAAGCGGACCCCGAAAGTTCTTATGTTGCGAGCCTGCACGAAAAAGGCCTCAATAAAATTTTAGAAAAAGTGGGGGAAGAGTGCACCGAGACGATACTTGCTGCAAAAGACGCACAAATTGATGCATCAAAAAAAGAGTCACTGATATACGAAACCGCTGATCTATGGTTTCATAGCCTAATCATGCTTTCTCACCTAGAGTTAAGCCATGAGGACATTCTTGATGAACTGCAACGACGTTTTAATCTTTCTGGTTTAAAAGAGAAAGAACAACGCTCAAAGGAGAAATAGATATGGGTATTAGCCCAACGCAATTATTAATCATTCTCGTTATTGTCGCTTTAATTTTTGGCACCAAGAAACTTCGCAACATGGGTGGAGATCTTGGCGGCGCGGTCAAAGGTTTCAAAAAAGCGATGAAGGACGAAGAAGAAACAAAAGCAATTGACGAAAGTAAGCCTGAACCGACAACTCAAGCTAAGAAAGAGCATGCCGACCCTGAAAGTAAAAGCTAGAGCAAGGCTCCACTCATATACTGTAAAGCCAGACTATGTTTGATATTGGTTTCTTAGAACTCATTATTGTCGCCATTATCGCCCTGCTTGTGCTTGGGCCTGAGCGGCTGCCTGTTGCTGCGCGCAGTGTGGGTAGATGGGTGGGTAAAGCCCGCCGGATGGTAAACAAATTTTCCCAAGAAATTGATCGACAAGTCGAAATCGATGAGTTGCGCGAGCAACTTAAAAAACAAGGCGAAAGTTTGAACATTAATGATGATGCGAAGCAAATCCACCGTACAGTGAGCGAGGCCCTTACAGAGGCTTCAAAGACAGAGAGCACCTCAAAAACAGACTTAAAAGATAGCATGAATGTAGAAACCGAACTCGCTAAAAGCACCACCCAAAAACAATGAATGACGATTCGAACTCGGCCCCTCAAACCGACCAAGCTCAACCTTTAATCCTCCATTTAGTAGAGCTTAGAAACCGCCTTTTACACTCAGTTGGGGCGGTGTTAGTAATATTTCTTGGTTTGTATTATTTCGCCAACGATTTGTATCAGTTCATCTCTGAGCCCCTAAGAAAGTTTTTACCTGAAGGGGCGACAATGATTGCAACGGACGTCGCATCGCCGTTTTTGACGCCGTTTAAGTTAGCGTTTATGGCTTCCGTATTTCTCGCAATGCCTTACATTCTATTTCAGCTCTGGCGATTCATTGCTCCAGCGCTTTATGACAATGAACGCCGCCTAGCGATGCCACTTTTGTTTTCGAGTGTTGCCCTATTTTATTCCGGCATGGCCTTCGCGTATTTTGTGGTCTTTCCTTTAGTTTTTGGCTTCTTTACCTCGGCCGGACCCGAAGGCGTAACGGTAATGACCGACATTAGCCGCTATCTCGATTTTGTACTTAAAATGTTCTTCGCCTTTGGCATCGCATTTGAGATCCCTATTGCCATAATTATATTAGTGGCCGTTGGTGTCACGAGCACACAAAGCTTAAGCGAAAAACGTCCTTACCTTGTCGTCGCTTGTTTCGTGATAGGCATGCTGCTGACGCCTCCAGATGTCATTTCACAAACCCTGCTCGCCTTGCCAATGTGGCTGTTGTTCGAAGTCGGTTTATTATTTTCAAAAGTTCTTGAAAAGAGCCGCGCGCAAAAAGACATGAAAGAACAAACTGAAGAATAGGTTCGAGAGCAGGCTAAAGAGTTTGCTCGAGGTTGTATAAAAAACAGCGCCAAGGGTTCATTGAAGAACTACCCACAGGATTTAAGTAACACGATGAACCTTATCTTATTGACCCCCTCCGACATGCTAGACCCTGAAACAGCACAGCTATCAGGAAGACATTATGAGCACGTTGCCAAAACACTCAAACCTAAGATTGGCGATAGTTTGTGCGTTGGAATTGAGAACGGTCAAATAGGAAGGGCTGAAGTATTAGAAATTTCTGACGCGGGCATAAACGTCAAAATTGACTGGCAGACTGATGCCCCTGCCCCGCTGCCTTTAAAGTTAGTAATTGCCTTACCTCGGCCGAAGATGCTGCGCCGAATTATCCAAACGGCCACAACGATGGGCGTCAAAGATCTTGTATTTATAAACTCATGGAAGGTCGAAAAAAGCTACTGGCAAAGCCCGTGGCTAAGTGAGTCCGCGCTGCTCGACAACATGCGCTTAGGACTAGAACAAGCCAAAGATACTGTGCTGCCAAAAATACAGTTAAAGCCTTTATTCAAGCCTTTCATTGAAGATGAACTCAGCCTTTTTTCTAAAGACAGCGTCCGCTTGGTGGCTCACCCAGGTACAGATACAGCATGCCCTGTTGCATTAAATGAGCCGTGCACCCTTGTAATTGGGCCGGAAGGTGGGTTTACCCCCTACGAAGTCGGAAAGCTAGAAGAGCAGGGTTTCGAAGGAGTGCATTTAGGCAAGCGAATTCTGCGCGTCGAAACAGCCGTACCCAGCCTTATCGCCCGTCTATACACCGACTTTGGCTAAGGCCTTAGCAGCCTGTTAAGAAAGGCCCATGGCCGACTGAACAATCTGCCGCTTAACAAGCGTATGCTTGTTAGCCAGACCTAAACCCACATTACGCACCAAGCGTAAAATCGGGTCAGGGTTTCCGAAGAGTCGTTTAAAGCCCTCCATCGCGCCCATCATACGCATATTGTCGAACTGTCGTTGCCGCTGATAACGTTTCAAAAAAACATCATGGCTCAGCTCAGCTCCTGAGTTGCAAGCTTGCGCCATTACAGCAACTAAACACGCTGCATCTTTGAACCCTTGATTAACGCCCTGGCCCGCCAAAGGATGGATTGCATGTGCGGCGTCGCCAACAAGAACAGCCTTAGGCTTTATATAGGTTTTAGCATGCATCTGCCGCAAGGGAAAAGAAAAACGCTGAGACACATCAACAATCTCGCCAAGCTGCCCTTCACTCTCGGCATACAAGGCCTGTCGAAAAGCCTCTTCACTTAAGGCAAGTTTCTGCTGTGCTTCTTCATGATCTAATGACCAGACCAAAGAACAAAATCGTTCGTGCTTTCCTGCCTCACTTGCCGTATCGGCCAAGGGTAGAAAAGCAATCGGCCCATGTTCGGAAAACCTCTGCCGCGCACAGAGTTGATGCGAGCGTTCGCTTTCTAGAGTGCACACAATTGCGGTCTGCTCGTAATCCCATTCTCGCGTTTCAATGCCTAGTAAGCGCCGCAAGCTTGAGTTTGCGCCATCGGCTCCGACAACGAGTTTAGAGGTCAATTCACGTCCGTCACTCAGCTTAACATCACGCTCGCATCCCGATAAGTTGCATGCCAGCAGTGTCGCATCTTCAACAACATGAATAGTTTCGGTCACAGCTATTTCTGAGTGAAGCGCCGCTAGCAAGTGTTGATTTTCAACAATAAAGCCCAGTTCCTGGCGTTGGTACTCTGCAGCATGAAAGTCTATTTTTGCTGTACCTAATTTGTCCCACACAGACATATCTTGATAAGGCAGGGCCATTGCTTCTAGCAGCTTACCCCACACCCCCAACGATTTTAAAAACTCAGCATTGGCCGGAGTGATGGCACTCACTCGTGCCGAATAATCATGCACTGACGCACGCGAAACATTAGGGCTGAAACATAAGGATTTTCCCGCATCAACCAATGCGACATTTAGCCCAAGGCCACCCAATGCCAACGCTGTTACCGCACCAACCATTCCGGCGCCAACAACGATTACATCAAATTGGTTCTTTCCGCTGTCTGCACCAGCGGTAAGCTGTTCGGAAGACGCGTTAGATCTACGCATTAGACCCTCGAAATACGCGCAAGGGTTCAGCTCGCCCCATGGTGTGTTTTGCAAATTCGTTTCTCAGCGCAGAGAGGTTATTCAATCCAACTAAGCCTGCTTGGCGAGCCCAAGCAGGGAACGAAGAAGAATCGGAGAATAGAGCTACCAACTGGTCGCTAAAGTTCACTATCTTAAACTGATCTTTCTTATGTTGATCCATAACAGCACGAAGTACCTCATAGCTACCCAACACTTTACCCTCAACTTTTGCTTGAGCTAAGCCCTCAAGCATCGCTGCGACCGATCGCAGCGCCAGGTTAAATCCCTGGCCCGCAACAGGGTGCAAACTATGCGCAGCATTACCAAGCACTGCAAACCCTGGCCGACAGAGTTCTTTTGCTTGCGTTAATGCTAAGGGATAAACAACGCGCTTTCCGCATCGAATTATTTGCCCCAAGCGCTCGCCAAACGAAGCTTCCAAGGCCGCGCAAAAGTCACTTTCAGACATCTGCATATAACGTTCATATTCTGCATCGGGCAAGGTCCACACTAGCGCACTGACAGACTCCCGCAAAGGCAAAACAGCTAAAGGACCCATCTTCGAAAAACGCTCGAATGCGTGCCCTTTATTAGGCAGTTCGGTCTCTACATTCGCGATAATGGCGTGCTGCCCATATTCCTTGCGCTGATAATCTACACCCAACATACGAGCGGTAGCAGAATTAACACCGTCTAGAGCAAGTAATAAGGAGCATGTCACACTGCAAGACTGCTCATCAGGACCTGAAAAACAAACCCGATAGCCAGAAGCAATTGGGCTTACGGACGTGATTGTTGCCGACCCACATAATTCGACGTCGCTATCGACAACAAACTGGTTTAAATGCTCGCCAAACGACTTGTTCGGCACCACATAACCAAGGGCAGACACACCCATGTCGCTAGCGTTAATTCGTGTTTGCCCTAAACGACCTTGCTCAGAAACATGAACTTGAGAAATAGCTCGTGCATGCATCGCATCGCCATCCCATAGCCCAAGCGCGGACAATATATCAACGGCACCTAAAGCCATCGCAGTAGAACGATCATCAAAGCTCGGACTGCTGTGAACGATGCTTTTACTAACCGCTTGTTGCTCCAATAGCAGTGTACGAAAGCCAAGTTGTGCAAGTCCCAAACTCAAAGGCGCTCCCACCATGCCAGCCCCAACAACGAGCGCATCATAGTGCGTAGACTCTTTAAGGTGTTCCCAATCTTGGATCATTTTCGTCTCTATTCGAGTTAAAGCGCGACCTGAAGCTCGGCAAGTAAGGGTTTATCAGGCCATCAAGGCTTCGATATCTTTTATCGTTTTTGGAACGCCGTCCGTTAGCACTGTGGCACCTTTCTTTGTGACCACGACATCATCTTCAATACGAATCCCAATACCTAGCCATTTAGAGTTAACATTTTCTGCATTCGGAGCAATGTAGATTCCTGGTTCTACCGTCATCACCATACCCGCTTCCAGAACACGCCATTCACCGCCGGTTTTGTATTCGCCTACGTCGTGCACATCTAAACCAAGCCAATGCCCAGTGCGGTGCATATAAAAAGGCTTATAGGCTTCGCTTTCGATTAAGTCATCAAGCTCGCCTGACAGAATCTCTAGATCAATAAGCCCCTGGGTAATGACTCGGACGGCCGCCTCGTGAGGATGATTCCAGTGATTACCCGGTTTAACTGCTTTAATGGCTGCAATTTGAGCATCCAATACCACCTGATATACAGCCGCCTGCGCATCAGAAAACTTACCGTTAACCGGAAACGTACGCGTGATGTCAGAGGCATAACACTCTAACTCGCAGCCCGCATCTATCAGCACTAAATCGCCATCTTTAAGCCGGTCAATATTATCTATGTAATGCAATATGCAGGCATTTTCTCCGCCACCCACTATGGATGAATAAGCCGGAAAACGCGCACCATTAGATAAAAACGTGTGCATTATTTCTGCTTCAAGGTTGTATTCATAAAGCCCTGGCTTGCTCGCCTTCATTGCAGCGATGTGCGCTTTCGCACTAATTTCCGCTGCCCGTTTCATAACGGCAACCTCGGCCTTACTTTTATACAAACGTAATTCATGCAAAGGGTATTCAAGCGCCACAAACTCACCGGGAGGGTGGGCGCCACTGCGCACCTTGCTACGAATAACATTGATCCACTCCATCACCTTTGCATCAAATTGAGCATCAAGACCCATTGCATAGAAAACTTTATCTCGCCCTTCGATCAGTCCGGGCAAGATGTCATCAATATCTGAAATAGGAAAGGCATCGTCTACGCCAAGTGTCTCAATAGCACCTTCAGGACCTAGGATTTTTCCATCCCACATTTCCTTTTCGGGATTGCGTTCGCGACAAAACAAGACGGCCTCGCCATGCTCCCTGCCTGGAATCAAAGCGAGAACGGCATCGGGTTCATTAAAGCCGCTCATGTAGAAGAAGTCGCTGTCTTGCCTAAACGGGAAGTCCGCGTCGTTATTCCGATTCTTTATCGTCGAAGACGGCAATATTGCAATGGTGTTACTGCCCATCTGCTCTGCAAGCAGCTTTCGACGTGCTGCATATTCTTTCGGATTCATAAAAGCCTTGATGAAATCAATTAGTGTAAAGTGGGCTTATTCTCAGCTGCTTGGTTTTGCGTCAACTCGCTTTCATTTAACTCGGGTACATCGTCGTAAACCTCATTAAATTCTGCATACAAGTTTAAGACACCAATACGAACATACTCGCAGACTTCAAAGAACTCTTTTTCGCCCGTTTCACTACTTTCTGCTCGCGAATCAAGCTGACTTATTTCTACCAAGTCTTGCAAAATTTCAAGTAAATCAGGGTCTACTTGGCTAAGCGCAGCACTTTGAGCCATCGCTAGACCTTCCAAGAAACCACCGACCCAAACAGCAAGTGCATCAATTCTTTCGGACAAGGCATACGAATCGTCAGGTAATAGCATATTAAAGCTACTCGAGTCGGCGTCTATGCCCTCAACAACACTTTCATAAAGCACCTTGAGTTCGGCGGCTAAATTCGCCTGCCGCTCTAAGTTCAACTCCTCTACACCCATATGATCTAAGGTAAGTTCTAAGAAGTTTTCTCCTTCCCGCTTAAGATCACCAGCTAGCTCTCCGATCATAATACCGTGCAGCTCGCTCGGGTGGTTTATCGCGCCATTCATGTTGTAGACATTGGCCAACCACTCAAAATCATCGTCGTGTTTGGTTTCACTCGTCATTGCGCTCTCCTAGGCGGTAAAAAATAGCCTCAAATTATACGACTGATTCACCACTCGTTGATACCCTTATTGACCCAGAGCCCTTGCCAAATTATAGTCTGTGGTCAAATGCATGGCGCTACGCCAATATGGGTAAGCTAGTCACCATGCCATACAAATCTAGAGTCAAACACTAGGAAATGCCGTAATGGAAGAGACGCCTATCCGCAGATTCTCCAGCAAGGTCGAGCAATTAATCACTTATTGCGAGAAACTTGAAGCCGATAACGCAAAACTACGCGAAGCACATGAGCAGCTCCAAGGCGAGCGCAGTTCGTTATTGCAAAAAAACGACCTAGCTAAAAACAAAATTGAAGCCATAATCGGCAGACTGCGAGCTTTGGAGCAAAATTGATGGGCGATGCTAATACCTTAGAAGTAAAAATTCTCGATAAAGACTACTTGGTTGCCTGCCCTGCAGATAAACAAGCTGAATTACGAGAAGCATCGCACCAGCTAGACAGTAAGATGCGCGAGATACGCACAGCAGGCAAAGTCTATGGCACAGAAAGAATTGCAGTCATGGCGGCCTTAAACCTAACCTACGAACTAATGCAAAATAGTGGCAGCCAGGCATCTTTGGCCGGTTTGGAAGCTCGCGTAGATGCCATGCTAGAAAAAACATCTTCTTAGACACGGTCAAATTCAGGACTCAAGCTTACAAATATTCGTCCCTGCTGAGGAAATATGTGTTTTTTAGTAAGTAGCACTGAAAACTAGATCAATATTAATTATACTGCCTGCGTGTTCTGGAATGTTAGCCAGCTAGATATGTCCTCGAGCCGATAACATCCTTAAGGCAAGCGTTTCGCGTGATGTGTGCAAGTCCCCTCGACGGGAAAGCCTAATTCATGCCAGGCGTTCGCCCCCTTGAACTTTCGGGTTCAAGGCCCTATCCGGCAGCGGCATTCTGGGCACTCTTAATCCTATGATCGATACAGCATCTCACACGAAAACACCCTCACCGAACCAAGCATCAATACGAAAAGATATTCGACGCCGACGCCTTCAGTTAAGTAATAAACAACGCATCAAAGCCAGTAATGACGGATTTAAACAATTAAACTTGAGCCATTTATTGCTTCGCCATCAGCATATCGCCGCCTATATTGCAGACCGCGGAGAAATTGCCCCAGACCTATTTTTCAAAACACTCTGGGCTCGAAAAAAAATTCTATACCTTCCCGTTTTACATCCCTTTCAGAAAAACAAGATGCTATTCCTTCGATACCGGCATAACGAAACTCTGTATAAAAATAAGTTTGGCATCCCGGAACCTAAGCTAATATTGAAAAATATCGCGAGAACTCGATTTTTGGGCTTAGTATTAACGCCACTTGTCGCATTTGATGGTAACTGCCAACGCATAGGTATGGGTGGTGGGTTTTATGACAGGAGCTTTCATTTCAAGCGAGGAACGAATGCTTATTCGAGGCCTCAATTAGTTGGCTTCGCGCACGATTTCCAAAAAGTCGAGCACATCGCCACCCAGGAATGGGATGTCCCCCTTAATGCCGTCGTCACAGACAAACAGACTTATTTACCCCGCAAGAATAGCTGATAAGCCGGATTTTCCGTCTCTTCCCAGTAACGAAAGCCAATATCGTTTAGCATACAAATAAAGGCCTTGTGCTCTTGCGGTTCAAATTGCGCGCCCATTAACACCCGGCTATAGGCTGCGCCATGATTGCGATAATGAAACATCGAGATATTCCACTTACTTCCAAACGATGTTAAAAATTTCATCAAGGCGCCCGGGCGTTCTGGAAACTCAAACCGGAAAACATACTCATTATTTACCTCAGAACGACCACCCACCATATGACGAATATGTAGCTTAGCCACCTCGTTGTCAGTAAGGTCCATCACGGCATAGCCCTGCTCTTGAAGCTCTGCCACTAACTGAACTCGCTCCTCACCGCCGCTAGAAATTTGAACACCGACAAAAACTTGCGCGTCATAACCATCGGCGTAGCGATAATTAAACTCAGTAATATTACGTCGGTGCAAAGCCTTGATGAATTTTTTATACGCACCAGGCTTTTCGGGTAAGGTCACGGCCAATATCGCTTCGCGCTTCTCCCCTATCTCGGTTCTCTCAGAAATATAGCGCATACGATCAAAATTCATATTGGCACCAGACAGCACAGTTAATAGGTTTTCACCCTTGATTCCCGTCTGCTCGACATATTTTTTTAGGCCCGCCACGCCAATAGCTCCGGCCGGCTCAGCAATGGCTCGAGTATCATCAAAGATATCTTTGATGGCCGCACAAATTTCGTCTGTCGTAACGGTCACGACGTCATCTACATAGTCTTTAGCAATTTCAAAAGGCAGTTTCCCTATCTGACGCACAGCCACGCCATCGGCGAAAATACCCACTTGATCAAGTATCACTCGACGACCCGCCTTTTTTGCGGCCAACAGGCACGCCGCATCTTCGGGCTCAACTCCAATCACTTTAATCTCGGGTCGCAAATATTTTATGTATGCCGCCATACCCGCAATTAAGCCACCACCACCCACAGGAACAAACACCGCATGTGCCGGCTCAGAATGCTGCTTTAACAATTCCATTGCGACGGTACCCTGCCCTGCGATCACATCTTCATCATCATAAGGGGGGATATAAACTAAGCCTTTTTCACGCACGAGCTCTTGCGCATGCGCAGAAGCTTCATCAAAGGTATCTCCAATCAAAAGCACTTTCGCCCCGCGCGCCTTAACAGAACTCACCTTGATCTCTGGCGTGGTTCTCGGCATCACGATTGTTGCTTTAATTCCAAGCACTTTAGCCGCCAAAGCTAAACCCTGAGCATGGTTTCCCGCCGAGGCCGCAATCACTCCCTTTGCCTTGTCTTTTTCACTCAGTTGGCGGACACGGTTATAGGCCCCACGAATCTTAAACGAGAAAACCGGCTGCAAATCTTCTCGCTTAATAAAAACAGAGTTCCCCAAACGATCCGATAGCGAACTGGCATGCGTTAGCGGCGACTCAATCGCAATATCATATACGCGAGCATCCAGTATTTTTTTTATGTATCGGTTCAACATAGATTTTCTCTAAATAGGGGTCTCTAATGTGACGCGTGGCTATTCAAATTCAAAAATTCGGCATTCAAATAGTTCGGAAGGCGCACCCGCCTAAAAGCGAGTCGCGACAACATACTAACCAATATTTGCCGTCTTAACGAGTGGATAAAGCACGCCGACTCTGGTATTAATAATTCTTTCTAATCATTAGCTATTTTAAAGGCAAACTATCTGTGTTGTATGGTTATTTTGTACAGCGCCGCAGTTACATGCTCAGCGACAGGTAAGTAAAACGCTTTAAAGGGATACAGCGTCATTGAATAATCGTAAAGAATTTCAGGAACAACAAAAAATCCTAGTTGTTGATGATTCAACAAGTACGCTTGCGCTCTTAGAGGCGATTCTAAGTGAAACTGGCGCTAACGTTTTGACCGCAGACACGCCCGAAAAAGCCTTAGCGCTTTTAAAAAGACATACTTTTTCACTGATATTTCTAGACGTCGTGATGCCAAACATAGATGGTTTTACGCTCGCAGAAGAAATTCGGTCTCAAGAACGCACGCGTTACACCCCCATACTGTTTGTTACTGCATCGAGCCGCAACGACGAAACCATTATGCGCAGCTACAAAAGCGGTGTAGTTGATATTCTGCACAAACCAATTGAGCCTGAAATTATTATTGCGAAAACCCGCGTTTTTTTGCAATTGGACCAGCAAAGACAACTCATTGAAGATCAACAGAGCACCTTAAAGAAAGCCTTTAAACGCCTACAAAGCTATGCTCAACACGACCAATTAACAGGTTTATTTAATCGAGAACAAATTACTAACATTCTCGTTCGTAAGCTGAAGAATGCCAACAGACTCGATAATCAAATTGGCGTTATGTTTCTCGACCTTGACCATTTCAAATTGGTGAATGATTCGTTCGGCCACGATGTTGGCGATTTACTGTTACGAAACATCGCAAGTAGGCTCCGCAAGGCAGTACGCGACTGCGATTATGTTGCGAGACTCGGTGGCGACGAATTTTGCGTAATCCTTACGGAGTTAGACTCTAATAGCGCCGCAGGGCGAATTGCTAAACGCATCCTAAAAGAAATGGCTGAGCCTCACGACCTCAAAGGTCATGAAATCATGTCAAACTGTAGCATAGGCATTGCACTAAACGATGACGCAAGACTATCCGCGGCGGACCTACTCAAAAACGCCGATGCAGCGATGTACCAAGCGAAGCAAAAAGGCCGCAGTCAGTTTGCTTACTTCTCAGAATCTTTAGAGCAAGAAGCCTTGATGCGAATAGATCTTGGAACAAAGCTCAAAACCGCAATTGACGAGAATCAGTTAGAAGTTCATTACCAGCCACAATACGACTCACAAGGCTTAAAAATCATGGGATTTGAAGCCCTGATGCGCTGGTCCATTGATGGTACATATATCAGCCCGGTTACGTTTATATCGATCGCCGAAGAAACCGGGCAAATTAACCAACTAGGCCACTGGATTCTGCAAGCTGCTTGCATGCAAATGAAGAAATGGCTCGACGCGGATCTTGTCGACAGCAATGCAACCATTGCGGTAAATATTTCAAACCGACAGATCCAATCTGGTGAGTTAAAAAGTCAAGTCACAAGGGTATTATCTGATACCGGATTAGGCCCGAAAAACTTAGAACTAGAGTTAACGGAATCGACGGTAATGGAAGATCCCGAGCGTACCATTTCAACATTTAAAGAAATGAATGAAGTGGGCATCCGCATTTCCGTTGATGACTTTGGTACGGGTTATTCCTCGCTGGCCTACTTAAAGAATTTACCACTGGACTCGCTCAAGATCGACCGCAGTTTCGTGAACGACATCACCAGCGGAGACGGCGTTAAAAACACCGATGACAACAATAACCAAGCTATCGTGCGCGCCATTATAGGACTGTCACACAACCTAGGTTTAACGGTAATAGCCGAGGGCGTGGAAACATTGGAGCAACAAACCTTTTTGACCGACAATGGCTGCGACACCCTGCAGGGTTTCCTTTTTAGCAAGCCACTAACAAGCAAAGACATGGAAGCCTTGCTTAGAAAGGCAAAGCAATAAACACAATAAGTTCAGCTAATAACAGCTAAAATAATCGACATAGACTGATGCCAAACCTTAAGGGACTCGGAATGAACCAAGATCAACTAAAAAGCGCAGTGGCCCTTGAGGCAGTTAAATATATAAAGTCCAAGCTGGACAGCGATAGCATTGTTGGCGTTGGGACTGGCTCGACAGCAAACTATTTCATCGATCATTTAGCAGAAATCAAACACCTTTTTGACGGCGCTGTTGCGAGCTCAGAAGCGACCGCACAACGCCTAGAAGAGCACGGCATACCCGTTTATGAGTTGAACTCGGTGCAGCAATTGGAATTCTATGTAGACGGCGCGGATGAATGCAACGAACGTCTAGAGCTTATAAAGGGCGGCGGCGGAGCACTCACTCGCGAGAAGATCGTAGCGGCCGTAGCAAAAGAATTTATCTGTATTGTCGATTCCTCTAAACAAGTCGGCCTACTTGGCGCCTTTCCTTTGCCTGTCGAAGTTGTGCCAATGGCGCGAAGCTACGTGGCGCGAGAGTTGGTAAAGCTTGATGGCGATCCTGTGTACAGAGAAGGTTTTGTAACAGACAACGGCAACATTATTCTCGATGTTCACAATATGAAAATTCAATCACCCATTGCGCTCGAAGAGAAGATAAACAACATAACAGGTGTCGTAACCAACGGTTTATTCGCGGTTAGGCCAGCGAATACCCTATTTGTTGGTACAGAAAACGGTGTAAAACAGTTACAAGCTGTATAAAGGCTGCACAGACTGTTGGTTTGATTGCTTCAAGGCCGTATAATCGCGCCTTTTATTTATGATTGACGAGTGTTAAGGACCTTCAAATGAACTTTGACAAAATTCCTGCGGGCAAAAGCCTTCCAGACGATCTTTATGTTGTTATTGAGATTCCAGCAAATGGCAGCCCGATCAAATACGAAATTGATAAAGACATGGGCGCAGTGCTCGTCGACCGGTTTATGGCGACACCCATGTTTTATCCTGCAAACTACGGATTTATTCCACATACCTTAGCAGACGACGGCGACCCGCTAGATGTTCTAGTAATGACACCTTACCCAGTTATGCCAGGTTCGGTTATTCGTTGTCGCCCTGTTGGCATGTTAAACATGGAAGACGAAGCGGGTGGCGACGAAAAATTGATCGCAGTTCCACATGAAAAACTAAGTGCTAGCTTCGGCGACATCCAAGACATCGAAGATGTGCCGCAGTTATTGAAAGATCAGATCTCTCACTTCTTTGAAAACTATAAAGATCTTGAGCACGGCAAATGGGTTAAAATCATCGGCTGGGAAAATGCTGATGCTGCACGCGCTTCAATCATGAAGTCAGCAGCGGCTTATAAAGACTAAGCCTCATGTGAACGTTTAAAAGCCTCGCTTATGCGGGGCTTTTTTGTATCCTGACTTTAATTCGCAAAACATACGCAGGTTAAGAAGCTTAGGTTATTCTATGTTGCTCTTACCTATCTAGATGGATTGAAATGAAAGTACTTGTTTTCCTTATTGCCTTATTGAACGCGAGCAACGCGTTTTCGTTTAGCTTCACAAAAACATTTTCAGAAAGCGAACTTCAAGCTCAGATCGATGCGCGCATGCCTATTGCTCAGCAAGTATTTCTCTTCAAGGTGCTCATCGAAGAGCCGAAGCTTGATCTTATATCGACTAGCGATCGCTTCAACATTGCCACAAAAGTCTCCATCACCTTATCACCTGAGCTAATTCAGCGAGGGACAGCAGAAGTAAGTGGATCTTTAGACTACCGCCCAGAGACAGGTAGCTTTTATGTCAGTGACGCTAAGATTGAGTCTCTGAATATAGATGGTTTAAGCCAAAGTATGCAAAAACAGGTCAAGCATTTTGCCCAACAACTCATTGCGCAAGCACTTAGCGAATACCCTGTATACACATTCCAAGATCATGACACGCAACAAAAACTTGCCAAGTCGAGCATTAAGTCGATGCAAATCAAAAACGAAACCTTGATTGTAAAGCTCGGTGTTTTTTAAACTAGGATAAAGAGTGAAAGGTAAAGAACGATATGAATACTTATAGAGTAAAAATACTTGTATGGCTTCTAGTGTTCTTCAGCGTATTCACTTGGTCGGGAATTCAACCGAAAGACTACTTCACATGGTTTTTAGAAGTACTGCCGGCCATCATTGCACTCGCCTTAATTGCTTTGAGCTATAAATCGTTTCCGTTAACACCCTTACTATATTGCCTGATCCTCGCTCATGCCATCGTACTGATGATTGGAGGACACTACACCTACGCTGAAGTGCCATTCTTCGACGGGCTGTTTGGAGCCGAGCGCAATAACTACGACAAAGTCGGGCATTTCTTTCAAGGATTTGTACCTGCAATTGTTGCTCGTGAAATTCTGATCCGTAAAAAGGTGGTTAAAAGCGAAGCGTGGCTGATTCTCTTTGTGCTGTCTATTTGCTTGGCCTTTAGTGCCTTTTACGAATTAATAGAATGGTTTGTGACGATAGTATCTGGACAGGGTTCAGAGGCATTTCTTGGCACTCAAGGTTATGTCTGGGATACGCAATCAGACATGCTATATGCTTTAATTGGCGCTTCTGTTGCGCTGCTCACCCTCCGAAATGTGCACAATCGCGGCCTAAAACAATTGTCAGAGCAAAGTCGGACATTAGAATGACACCGGCAATAAAATATCTAGAAAAGCTAAAAATCCCACACCGAATTTTGCGTTATGAACACGATTCTAATGCTGAATCCTACGGCCTAGAAGCAGCAGAGAAACTTCACTTGGCCGCAGAACAGGTATTCAAAACGCTTGTGGTTAGCTTAGACGGAGACAAACTAGGCTGCGTGCTTATCCCAGTGAACCATTCAATGAATTTGAAAGCGGTCGCAAAAGCTTTTGCAGCCAAAAAAGCCAGCATGGCTGAGCCCAAGGTAGTCGAAAAAACTACAGGGTATGTTCTGGGGGGCGTTAGTCCGCTTGGTCAGAAAAAACATATCCCTTGTGCCATTGATGCTTCGGCGATTGATCTAAGCGAAATGTATGTCAGTGCGGGCCGAAGAGGGCTTGAAATAGCACTCAAGCCGCAAGATCTCGCTCAGGGATGTAGAGCCGCTTTCGCAGTACTTCGAAGCGAAACCTGAGCAGTTAAATAGTGGTCTCGCTACTGCTGCTGCAGCATCGTTTCCATACTGGCCTGGTCTACCGGTCTAGAAACATAATAGCCTTGAACGTAATCACAACCTAAGTCGCGCAAAAGCTCTAACTGAGCTTCATTTTCAGCACCTTCAGCAACCACATGCAGATCTAATGAACCCGCCAAGACAATAATGGCTTTCACAATCGCCTGCTGGGCTTTAGAGTTTTCGATATTTTCTATGAACTCGCGGTCAATCTTTAGAGTGTCTACCGGCAAAGTGCGCAAGTAGCTTAGCGAGGAATAACCCGTGCCAAAATCATCAATCGAGATCTTTAAGCCCAGTTCACGTAGATCTGAAAGACGGCTAACAACCTTTGTAATATCTTCCATTAATGCACTTTCGGTTAGCTCAAGTTCCAGATAGCGAGGCTCGATTCCAGTGTTTTCGAGGCTATCGGAAATAACACTTTTAAGTGCCGGGTCAAGCAATTGACGAGGCGAAAGGTTAACCGAGACCGAGAGCTCGCCAAGACCTTGATCCTGCCAAGCCTTTGTTTGTTCACACGCCGCATTCAAAACATAAAAGCCTAAATCCGATATTAGACCGTTCTCTTCTGCAATCGCCACGAACTCGTCGGGCGATATTAAGCCCCGCACCGGATGCCTCCAGCGAACCAGCGCCTCGTACGAAGTGATAAGGCCCTTGTGAAGATCCAACTTGGGCTGATAGTACACTTCAAGTTCGTTATTGCTTAGGGCCGTGCGCAATTCTTTTTCAATTTCCAGACGTTCTCGAGAGAACGTAATCAAAGACTCATCGAACACTTGAATCTGATTACCGCCATGATATTTCGCTTTCTGAACAGCCAAAGCCCCGCAGCCAATCAGAGCCTCTATGCTCTCGGTGTGCTCTGGTACCAAAGCAATACCAATACTGCAAGATAGAACCACTTCATGTCCTGCAACTTGGTAGGGTTTATCAGTCAAACTATCGAATAATCGCTTGGCAAACCTCGTCACCTCGAAAGTTGGGCTGCATGCAACAATGCAGGCAAATTCATTCCCGCCAATACGAGCCAACACATCTACGCGCTGCACATTGCTAGATAGGCGTTCGGCAATGCTCTGCAATATAGCGTCCGAAGCTTTATGCCCAAAACTATCGTTAAAGTGCTTAAATCGGTCAATATCCATCAACACCAAAGCAAAGGGCAAACCGTTATTCTGAAAACGCACCAAAGCACGATGCAGCTGATTTTGGAACTGCACGCGATTGGCAAGCTTGGTCAATGAGTCGTAATTCAGCAAATAATCTAGCTTGTCATCCGCAGCCTTCCGGTCACTTAAATCAGAAATCAAACCTGCAAAGTACTTAACCTGCCCGCTCTCATCTTTAATGGCATTGATCTGAGTCCACTGAGGGAAATAGTCGCCATGAAGGCGCTGCTCCAAGAGTTCACCCTGCCATAAGCCGAGTTCGTCTAAGGTCGTAAATATCTGAGCGTAAACTTGTTCTTTCTGTGGCGTTGCACTGATATCTAAAAGTAACTGCCCAAATAATTGCTCAGGATCATGCCCAGTAATCTCACTGTAAGCCGGATTCGATGACAAAAACCGACCCTGGGCATCTAAAACAAATACACCCTCGGAGGTATGGTCAAACACAGATTTCGCTAAGCGAACCTCTTCATCCCGCTGCACCTCTGCTTGTATGTCTCGACGAGTGCCAAGGATACGCGCTGCATGCCCATTGCCGTCAAATTCGACTACCCTGCCGCTCTCCTCAATCCAACGCCAGGCATCTTCGTCTTTAACGCGATACTGCAACTGGTAGGCGTCAAGACTGCCATTTAGGCATTGATTGAGGGTATCTCTTACCTCACCATAATCACTCGGATGGATAACCCGTTTTACGGTTTCTATTACTTCCTGAGAACTTAGCTCTTTGCCACCATAAATGTGGTGAAATGAGGACTGATAAAAACGCCCAGTGCTCACCTCCCAGTCGAAAAGACCCAAGCGCGAAGCCTCTATCGCCTGAGTGAGTCGAGTCTGGCTTTTTAACAGCGCATCACTCACCGACTTACGCAGAGCAATCTGCTGACTAAGTTGAGTGTTTGAATCCTGAAGTGCTTTGGTACGATCTCGAATTTTAAATTCTAAGTCGCGTTCTGTGCTAATCAAAGCATTCTTTAAACGGTTTTTTTCATAGCGTTCTTGTGCCAATTTCTGCTGCATGTTCTCGATAGGTTCACGCCGCAAGGCTTCACTGACAAGTCGCTTAGGGCTGGCTAAGCCCATGGTCAAACCAAGGGCTACAAACAACAGATTCACCAAAACAGCCATCGCCATTGAGCTGGGGCTTGGATTTGCGTGCATAATGACGTTGATCGCAACGATCGCAGGCATAGCAGAGCTTAACCACACAAAGCGCCCGAAGGGCCGCGCCAAAGAGCTACTGAGTAAGGCTAATAGCACAAAAATCATGACTGACCCGCTCGCAAACGGCGGAGCGAGTAAGGTTGCTATTAACCATAAACTGGCAAGAACAAATGGAAGAAAGCATTCAAAATGCATTCGGCTCGGTCGAATCGACACATTAAGAAATAAAATAGCGAGAGGTGCGAGCGCTAGCAGAACAATGAGCCCTTCAACCAAAAAGAAAGAGACAAAACCATCCTGCGACTCAAAATGAATGCTCCAAACTAAAGCCGTCAGTATCCAAACACCATAATATGCAACGCGATCCAAAGTCGAAATCGACGACGCTATCTGGGGTTTCAAAAATGTGGCGATGGAAAAAGACATAAGTGCGTACGGATAGTTTATTGCAAGGCAATTCTAACCTGTTTCGAGGCCGAAAGGACTAAATCAAACAAAAACTTAGCGCATATTTTTTAACCTGATTAGAAAGTCTCATCCTGATATAATCGAAACTCAAACTTAGACACTTTTATCTCACAGGCTCAACTGATTAATGGATGTATCTCATATTCTCGATGGTTTAAACGACGGACAGCGCGAAGCGGTGGCTGCACCCATTAAAAACCTTTTAGTCTTGGCTGGCGCAGGCAGTGGGAAAACTCGTGTATTAGTTCACCGCATCGCTTGGCTAATGCAAATAGAAGGCATTAGCCCAAGCGCCATTATGGCTGTGACCTTTACAAATAAAGCCGCCAAAGAAATGCGTTCACGCATAGAGGAAATGCTGCACATTCCAAGTCGAGGCATGTGGTTTGGAACATTTCATGGCATTGCTCATCGCTTTTTACGCGCGCATTATCAGGAAGCAAAACTACCTGAGAACTTTCAAATTCTAGACTCTGACGACCAACTACGCATCGTCAAGCGTATCATGCGAGAACAAAATGTCGATGAGTCCCGCTGCCCCCCCAAACAGGTCCAGCATTTTATTAATGGCTGCAAGGACGAAGGTAAACGTGCGAAGCACCTCCCCCCGTCAAGTACGCCTATAGACAAGCAAATGACGCAGCTTTATGCGGCTTACGAAGCACAGTGCCAACAATCCGGATTGGTCGATTTTGGCGAGTTATTGCTGCGCTCACACGAAATATGGTTAAACAACCCAAGCTTGCTCGCCCATTACCAAGACCGCTTTAGATATCTTTTGGTCGACGAGTTCCAAGACACCAACACAGTACAATATGCTTGGCTACGAGTTCTCGCAGGAGACCGCATTCCCGTCATGGTCGTCGGCGATGACGATCAAAGTATTTATGGCTGGCGGGGCGCGAAAATTGAAAATATTCAACAGTTTGAAACAGACTTCAGCGGCGCTCAGGTGGTTCGATTAGAGCAAAATTACCGCTCTACAGGCAACATCTTGGGAGCTGCCAACGCGCTTATCGCAAACAATGGTAATCGCCTAGGAAAACAACTTTGGACCGAAGATGCCGACGGAGAACTGATTGACCTGTACGCAGCATTCAACGAGCAAGACGAAGCTAATTACATTGCGGACCGAATTAGCACTTGGGTTGAACAGGGCAACATGCGCTCCGATGCCGCGATTCTTTATCGCTCAAATGCACAATCACGCGTTCTCGAAGAATCGCTTATAAGAATGTCGATACCTTATAGGATTTATGGTGGTTTGCGCTTCTACGACCGTCAGGAAATTCGCAACGCCATCGCGTATTTACGCTTAGTGTATTACAAACATGATGATGCCGCTTTCGAGCGCGTAGTGAATGTACCGCCGCGCGGCGTCGGCGAAAAAGGCATGGCAGCCATACGTGCCCAGGCTCGAGATGCAGGCAGCTCGCTATGGGAAGCGTGCGAACTTTTGCTGCAAGGAGGCCTTATCAAAGGCAAGGCCAAAGCTGCACTTGGGGAGTTCTTTGGCTTAATTAACGCGCTCTCTGAACAACAGCATGAACTGAGCCTGCATGAGCTTAGTAAATGTGCCATTGAAGACTCTGGTTTAGTTCGTTATCACACCAATGAAAAAGGTGAGAAAGGTCAGGCAAGGAAAGAAAACTTAGAAGAGTTTTTAAATGCCACACAAGATTTTCAAGTAGAGGATGACACTCAAACACCCTTATCTGAATTTATTGCTCAAGCAGCGCTCGATGCAGGAGAACAGCAAGCAGCCGAACACGAAGACAGCGTACAGTTAATGACCCTGCACTCAGCTAAAGGTCTCGAGTTTCCACTTGTCTTTTTAGCCGGCATGGAAGAAGGCCTGTTTCCACACAAAATGTCTATGGACGAGCCTGGCCGACTAGAAGAAGAACGACGACTCGCCTACGTGGGCATTACGAGAGCAAGAACAAAGTTGGTGCTTACTTACGCCGAAGCTAGGCGCTTATATGGAGAAGAGAAGTATAATCCAGTGTCTCGATTTGTGCGCGAGGTGCCATCAGACATGCTGCAAGAAGTCAGAATACGCAGCACTGTTTCGCGCCCAGTGTCCTTTGGTCGTCCGCAACAAAGTGAAATATTTGGGCAGGACGCGCCTGAGTTTCAGTTGGGAGAGATTGTCACTCACCCTAAATTTGGCGAAGGTACCGTATTAAATTATGAGGGCCGCGGCCCTCATGCTCGCATTCAGGTAATGTTTGCAGAACATGGCAACAAATGGCTTGTGATGTCTTACGCTAAACTAAGCAAAGCTTAAACTGATGCAACAGTAATGCTGCTCTATAAAAACAATTCGATAACAACAATCGAACCTTATACCTACAATAATAAGAGGGTAATTGATGTCGCTGAATGACATGTCTCACAATGACGCAGAGAAAGGCGCCATCGAAAAATCATCTCTAGGGCAAGGCAATAGTCTTGCGCAAGAGAAAGAACAGCTCTCTAAGTTACGGTCTCGGATTAGCGAGCATCAACAAATAGTGGCCGACAAAGAGCGCGCAAATCAGCTAAAAGCTCAAGACCTTATACAGAGAGAGCAGCGATTGGCGGAAAATGAAGCGCTTCTGAAACGCGAACAAGGCCTGTTCCGTGAGCAGCACCAAACTCGCACTCAAATTCAAAGCAAGCGAGGTTCACTCGTTGCTCCAATTCTTCTCATTGCCTGCGTTGCTGCAGGCTACTTCGCATTTGAAAACATTAACGACCAACGGCAATATTTCAAGCAAGTTAAGGCTGCTAGCGCAAATGTAGACCGCTTAAGCAGAGTGCTCGGCATCACTCAACAAAAAATGGTGAAAGCGAGTTCTGAGTTAGACAAAAAACGGATTGAGTTAGAACACGCCAAGCAACTAGTAATGAGCATGCTAGAGAACACTAAAAATATAGAAATCAAAGAACAGGTCACGAGCAGCGAGCAAGGCCTTCTAGAAACGTTACTCCTGCAAAGCAAAGCGCCCGAAAACTACGTTGAACCGCGCTCTAAGCCTACTCCGAAAGTCAGCTACGAAAAACTGTTTGCGCAACTTAACAATGCAGGCTCGGTAAGCGCTATTGATCCGACACAGCAAACAGACGAACTTCAGGGCATAAAGCGCACATTGACAGAGAATGCCACGCAACTGGAAGATTCAATAGGCGGATTAGCAGAGCGAGAAAAGCTTATTGAGAACCTAAAACAAAACGTCGCCGCGCTATCGCAAGAGCTTGCAAGCCTTAAACAATCATACAGTGTCCTGCAATCTGAGAGTCAGCCACAAGAGGCCCTGTTTGAGGACCAAGAAGCCGCCCAAGAAGCAGAAAGCTCTCAGTAAAATTGCGTATACGCTTAGGGCGCTAAGCGATCTATATCCCATTTACCGGCATTGAGATTTTGGTATACGAGACGATCATGCAAGCGATTTTCACGCCCCTGCCAGAACTCAATTTTCTCAGGCACGATGCGATAACCGCCCCAAAATGAAGGTAAAGGCACCGAACCTGACTTAAATTTCTCAGCCATTTCTCGATACTTTTGTTCTAAAAACGAACGTGATTCAATAATCTCACTTTGATCGCTGCACCAAGCCCCTAGCTGACTTCCTCTTGGCCTAGCGGTGAAATATTTCAAAGACTCAACGCCAGAAACTCTCTCACATCGTCCCTCTACTCGAACCTGACGGTTCAGCGGTAACCACGGAAATAACATGGCGACTTGCTGGTTCTGTTTTATGTCCTTGGCTTTGTGGCTATTGTAATTCGTGAAGAACACAAAGCCCTTTTCATCAAAGAGTTTAAGCAGCACCGTGCGCACCGAAGGCGCGCCATCGGAAGAGGCGGTTGCTAAACTAAACGCATTGGCGTCTTGAATGCCGAGATCTGAGGCCTGCTTAAACCAAAGTTCAAATTGCTTCACGGGGTCTTCGTGCATTGCCTCTACGACAATCCCTTCACTCATGTACTCTCTTCGATAATCACTTATGTCCACACGTTCCACCTTTAGATAAAGCAAATTCTTAAGTTATTACGCGGCAAACTCACACAAAGATCAAGCGCTATATCTTTTGGCGACAAAGTGGTCCACCGCAGCTTTACCTGGGCCATAGAAAAACAGGCTTAAACACATAACACCCCACAAATAATGATCCTTCATACCTGCAGGGCTTATGTCCGGATAGCTAATCGCTGCAACAAAGTTCAATACAAACAAACCTGCCGCACTAAAGCGTGCGCCTAAGCCAAACACCAATAACACCGGCAGCAACAATTCTGCTCCCGTTGCCATATACGCAGCAAGTTCAGAAGGTATAAGTGGCACGGCATACTCATACGCAAACAGCTCTAAAGTGCTATTCCAAGATTGGATTTTCGTCAAACCCGAACTGAAGAAGACATTTGCAAGGTAAAAGCGAAATAGCAAGGCTAGAACCGACTGCCCATGGTTTAAAAGATGAATCGCACTCTGCGTGAGAGGCGCCACCTTATCTAATACTGAAGTCTGTTCTGACATTTTCGTTCTCCTAGAATGAGCCATCACTCGCCTTGAACTGAGATCAAGCTAGTGATAGTTGATACTTATTACGCTGTAAAAATTTCAAGACCAAGAAAGCGCGAAAAACTCTGCATTACTGCGCAATCTGGGTTATTCGTAAGCAATTCTTCAAACACTGCGCCTAAGGGCATGTTCAGTTTTACACACTTTAAAAAACGCACTTCAAGCGGAGATAAGCGCTCTACTTGAGTCTGTAGACCCTGCCTCCAAACTAAAACTGATTCTGCTCCGTCATTAAGGTCTACCGAGTTATTGCTGGAACTCAGGGCTTGGCAGTCTTGCTCACACAAATTCCAAATTTGATAAATAGGAAATTTTGATTCAATAATGTGCACCGATGGGTGTAATTCAACTACCTGCTCGTTTAACTGCTCTTCGTTCATAGCAAGCAAAGAATCAACACGCAGTACCTGTGTATTTTTGGAATGAAAGGCTCTATGCCAAGACCAGTCTATACGTGCCAAATCGACAGAATAAGGCACTCGCTCTAGCGGGCCAAAGTTCCTACAAAACTCTGCGAAAGACTCGCCATAGTCATCAAGACTATGAGAACGCGAAGGGTGCTCGAGCACATATCGTGTTGCTAAGGCATCAAAGAAACGAACACCAACACCCTGCTTTAATCTAGGAAAAATATCGGCTAACGCTCCGGCTAAGCCACCTTGCACGCTGCCTTGATAAACCGCTAATTGCTGCTCAGGACTTAAACGCTGCTGTGGTGATAACTGGCCAATAATAGAGTCGTCCAGAAGCGGTTGCCCGCCCTGATACATGGCAGCTAAAAATTGGCGTTGGAGCTCCTTGAGGTTCACGAAAAAGCTCCCGCATTCCAGTAGCGTAATGCCTTTTCTCGCTCTTGCTGCAGAACATCGAACTCAGGAATATCTGTATCCCACTCTATCAGGGTTGGTATCTTTCCGAAGCGTGAAATGGCCTCTTTATACAGCGCCCATACCGGCTCGTGCACAGCACTTCCATGCGTATCAAGCAAATGCGTCCCTTGGTCTTCATATCCAGCAAGGTGTAATTCTTTAACTTTTTCTTTAGGTAAACGATGCAAATAATCGGCTGCGTCAAAATCATGATTCCGCGCGCTAACATAGATGTTATTGACATCGCACAAGAGCTCGCAATCTGCTCGTTGAACCACGTCGCACAAAAACTCGAGCTCTGTCAGATAGCTGTCTTTAAAGGCTAAATAGCTCGAGACATTTTCAATGAGTATACGTCGACCTAGAAAGTCCTGCGCCGCATCAATTTTTTGCGCGATATGGCGAGCAGCTTCTTCTGTGTAGGGCATTGGCAAGAGGTCATGGCCATGAATGCCATTGATACTTCCCCAAGATAAGTGGTCTGAGATATGCCGCGGCTGAAAGCGTTCAATCAAACCTTTGAGCTTCTTGAAATACGGTTTGTTTAGGGGCTCTGCCGAACCTAAAGACATACCTACGCAGTGAAAGCTAAGAGGGTAGGTTTCAGCGACTTGCTCTAGATAGTGCAAAGGCTGTCCGCCCTTGCCCATGTAGTTATCCGTTAATACTTCAAACCAAGGTATATCTGGCTTGGTAGCCAGAATATGCTGGTAGTGCTTGGAACGTAAGCCAATGCCAACGCCTTCTAAGGAAGAATTTGGCATACTTACAGGCATTGGCTTATCGTTCATCATTCCGTGAAAAGCCTACTTCACCGTACCGCCAACAATTTTAGAACACGTTCCTTCTGGCACGTATACCCACTCTTCAGGATCACTGTCTTTCGACGCTTGCCCTGCACAGCTGTGTTTGCTTGTACCGCAATCGTTCATACCTGCCTTCGCAACACCTTGGCATTTTTCAAAACCAGGCTTTCCCGCTAAAACATCTGTAGAAGCTGCCATAACACCTGCCGCAATTAAACTAGCAACGGCTGTTTTCGTAAACGATAATTTTGTGCTCATAATAATTCCCTTGTTCATATTATTTAGAAATATCACCCACGCATTGTGGTTGCAGTTATTCAGACCTGAGGCCTGCTCAAAAGTTCAAAGATTTCTACTCAAAATAAAAAAACATACGATTAATGCAATTAGGTTTTCCAACAGCGAGACAATTAATGTCTTGATTTCCTTGCACTAGCTGCCGAGAATGAAGTTTCACGGAGCCGTATTATGACTACCTTGTTTTTTATCCACGGAATGTGGAGCACCCCTAGAGTTTGGGACAATTACCGCGCGCATTTTCAATCGTTGGGTTATCGGACTATTGCACCTGCGCTAGTTCAACACTTCTCGAGCAATCAAGCTAAGCACGTCCAAAATCTAAGCTTACTGGACTATGTTGATCAATTAGAAGAAGAGTATCGCGCAGCAGAAAAGCAGTACCAGAACATCGTACTTGTTGGGCACTCAATGGGGGGGTTGCTAGCTCAACTTTTGGCTTCTCGCGTGAACTGTAAGGCGCTTGTTCTACTCGCTTCTGCACCGCCAGCCGGACTACTTACTTTTCACCCAGAACCCGCAAAAGTACTTTCAGGTGTTTTCTGCAAGCCCTTCTTCTGGAAGAACGGCGTTAAGCTGAGCTATCGCACTGCTCGGCATGGCATATTCAATGCGTTAACTGAAACGGAAGCCAAAACCCAATATGAGCGTTTGTGCTTTGAGTCAGGGCAAGCCATCAGAGAAGTGACTTTGTGGTATACAGACCCAAAGCGGGCAAGCTCTGTAGACCCAGAAAAAATTGATTGCCCTGTGATGAACCTTGTTGGCGAGCATGACCGCATCGTGCCGCCATCGAGTGTCAAAAAACTCAGTCGCTACCTTGGTGCAAGCAAGCACTTTCAACAACTAAGTCACTTCGGACATATGCTCCCAATCGAAGACAAAAATTTTGCGATCGCGAAACAGATACATGTTTGGCTATGCTGGCAACTGGGCACTCAAAGCAGTCGAGCTAAGGAGCCTAGCAAACACGCAGCAACGAATGATCAGGGCTTATACACCGCGACATCATAACCTGAGCCCTTAAGGTGACTGGCATGCATCTGACTCATGGTGCCTTTCTCACAGTACAACAAATAACGCTGATCCTTGCTTAGACTTTCGAGCTGTGAGGTCAGTTCATAAAACGCAATCGATAAAATATCGTTATTGGTCAGTTCTAAGGGCGCTTTATCTCGCTCTTCATGACTTCGAATATCGATTATAACGTCGTTTGTCGCAGGCAAATTAGTGATCTCGACATCCACTATCGTTTTTTGCGTCTGCATAACTTGGTCAATTTTGAGCGTCTCTCGGCTCTCAACCGCTCTTTCCAAAACAGAAAAGTCGAAGTTTGATTCTTCTTCAATAATGCGAGTGAGCTTGGCACATGTTGTTGGACGATCAGAGATAACACCGCAGTATTCCGGCATGTTGGCAGCGAATTCTTCGGTGCCAATCTGCGTAGAAATTCGGATGATGTCCTGTTTATCCATAGTCACCAGAGGTCTTAAAACCAAAGTGTCACACACTTTGTCAATCACATTTAAGTTGGTAATGGTTTGGCTAGATACTTGCGAAACAGACTCGCCGGTCACTAAAGCAAGGATCTTCATTTCGTTTGCGACTTCTTCTGCTGCACGCAACATCATTCGTTTTAACACTACGCCCATCTGAGAGTGGTGAACGCTTTTAAGGATTTCGCCGACAACGTCCTCAAACGGAATGGTAACGAACTTAACTCTATGCGAACCGCCATAGCGTTCCCATAAGTATAAAGAGACTTGTTTGACGCCAATCTCATGAGCGTCGCCGCCCAGATTGAAAAAGCAAAAATGGGTTTTTAAGCCCCGTTTCATCGTGAGGTAACTCGAAACCGTCGAATCAAACCCTCCAGAGATTAATGAAAGCACGGGTTCTTGGGTTCCGATCGGGTAGCCACCCAAACCTTCAAAACGTGTTTCCACCACATAGAGAGTGCTGTCTCTCAATTCTAACTTCACAGTGACATCTGAGTCTTTTAAACGCACACCATTTGTTTCGCATGAGCGCAACAAGCTACCACCGACATAGCGCTCAAGCTCACTGGATGTAAAGCTATGTTTGCCAACACGCTTTGCTCTCACAACAAAGGTTTTGCCCTTGAGTTGCTCGCGATATCCATTCGCTGTGAGTTCGGATATTTTATCAAACGCATTATTAACATCGTCTATTTCATAACTTTGAACTTTCAGTATATTGGAAATACCAGGAATACGTTGCAAAGCATCGACTACGCGCGTTTCGTCCTCCGCAAAGTCGGGTAGAATTCTAACTTCTATCTTATCCCAGAAACCCTGAACTTTAACGCCATCCGACTCTTTACGCAGCACTACCTGTAGATTCTGCCTAAGCTGTTTCACCAACCTTTGGCGGACAGGTTTACTTTTAATCATAATTTCAGGAAATAGTTTGACGATAAATTTCATGTAATCTCTCGGAACAAAGGTCATAAGCGCGGTATTCTAACGAAATTATTAGACGAATATTCAGGAATTTACACATCGTCACGCAATGACTTACCTATACTTAGAAAAAAGACGTAACCATCTACCCCGTATTTACAGCTAAGGACAACTATGGCCACGATAGGAATTGACGCAAGAGTCACCCCAAAAGGCAACATGGATATACTTTCGCGGCACGAAGTGAGCTTGTTGCGAAACAAGAAAAACAAACATATCCAAGAGCTGTTTCGCCGCTGTTCTCTCGCAGTGCTAAACTCTGGGTCGATGACCGACGATGGTGAAAGCCTACTGGCCACCTATAAAAGCTTCGAAATTCACGTTATACAGCAACCCCGCGGCATTAAGCTTGATATTAAAAACGCGCCACCTGCTGCTTTTGTTGACGGGGAGATGAT
Source organism: Oleiphilaceae bacterium (assembly GCA_034110885.1). GTDB lineage: Bacteria > Pseudomonadota > Gammaproteobacteria > Pseudomonadales > Oleiphilaceae > PZPK01. Next base: position 20,317 of record JAWUYI010000068.1, on the reverse strand, counting down.
TCAGGGCATCAACAATCACTTATTTTCTGTCGTGCGGGACATCATTTATACCGAGAATGTACTCATCGCGAACAATAGTCTGAATTTAAAGTTTTCCGAGCACATCACAAACTTTATTTTTCACCTATTACGCAACGCGAACTTACTCAAAACCAATTGCGAAACCGACATTGTTGTATGTTGGGGTGGCCATTCGATTGGCCGTGAAGAGTACAAGTACACCAAAGAGGTTGGCTATCAACTAGGTTTGCGAGCGTTAAACATTTGCACTGGCTGCGGGCCCGGCGCCATGAAAGGCCCCATGAAAGGGGCCGCTGTCGGTCATGCAAAACAACGGCACGCGCTAGGGCGCTATATCGGTATCACTGAGCCTGGAATCATAGCCGCAGAATCGCCTAACCCGATTGTTAACGAATTAACGATTCTCCCGGACATTGAAAAACGTTTGGAAGCCTTTGTTCGTTTGGGCCATGCCATCATTGTTTTTCCAGGAGGCGTTGGCACAGCAGAAGAGATTCTCTATATTCTTGGCGTCTTAATGCACCCAAAAAATAAGGACATGCCTTTTCCGCTAGTATTTACTGGGCCTAAATCTAGCGAAGACTATTTTAAAATGATCGACGAATTTATAGCTAAGACTCTAGGTTCCGAAGCGCAATCGCGTTACAAAATTATCATCGACGACCCTGAAGCTGTGGCCAAGCATATAAAGCAGCAGCTAGTGCACGTAAAATCGTATCGCCGCAAACGCCGCGACGCCTTCTACTACAACTGGCTCTTGAAGATTGACCCTATATTTCAACAGCCATTTGAGCCAACACACGAAAAAATGGCTAACCTAAACTTGCATCAAAGCCAAGAAGTTCATCATTTGGCCGCGAGCTTAAGACAAGCGTTTTCAGGTATCGTTGCAGGAAACGTAAAGGCTCAAGGCGTGCGTCAGATAAAAGAGAAAGGCCCATTTCAGATTCATGGAGATAGCTCGATTTTAGAGCCAATGGATGAGTTATTGCATGCCTTTGTGGCACAAGGCCGAATGAAATTGGCAGGCTCTGCCTACGAGCCTTGTTACGAAATAGTGAGTGACTAGCTTTTTAAATCGACTGAACTCGTCAATACACCAGCTCGCTCGTGAGGTAGCCGAAATGCTACCTCACTTACGCAAGACCTCTATTTGAGAGAGCTGTAATAGGCCGATAGATTGTCGATATCGGCGTCGCTCAGAGCGGCTGCCTGAGCCTGCATTACCGCCGCCATACCGCCATTACGCTGCTTCGCTCGATACGCTTTCAAGGCGCTCGCTAAATACTCTTTATTCTGTCCAGCCAAGCTAGGATACGTCTTGATCACCGCAACGCCGTTCGCGCCATGGCAAGCGGAACACACCGCTGACTTAGCCTTCCCTGCTGCTGCGTCACCCGCTTGGACACCGACACTTGTTGCCAAGCCAGCTACAAGCGCAGCGCTGACCAATAAACTACGTTTAATCATCATAGGACTCCATTTCTTCATTTAGAATGCTCTCTGCTTCAGCTGCCTTGAGTAAAGTATCTGTCGCTATCTGAAGATAGCTTGGTACTCTACCAGATTTACAAATCGTCACTCTAATATAGCAGAGCAACAGATTCCGTCTAACTAAAGCGTGGGTAAATAAGCTTTACACTAGTTAAACGTGATGAATGTTAACTTAGATCAGCGCTAAGTGAGCTGAAACCTTGTGCAAGACATCCCATTTCTCTCAATCTACTTTCAGGTTTGCGCGGGTTTAGGTTAGGATTCGCGTTTATAAAAATTAACGAGATAAGTCACTATGCCTAGCGCCCTGCTCCACCGCGTATCCTTCTTAATTATCGCACTACTTAGCGCAGTTAATCCGGCTTACGCTAACTCGCTAAAACCTTTGACCATGTGCGTGTTTGATTTCGTGGGTAACGACGGCCCCATCCACAAAGAAATGAAAGAATACAAAATAGATGCGGTGCGCTGGGGCGTCGACTTGTCATTTAAGGTCTACACCGATGACCGCGTCGCGTCAGAAGAGTTTAAGAATGGCGTGTGTGACATGCTCAACCTCCCTGGCATTCGAGCACGTGAATACAATGACTTTACCGGCTCAATCAACGCCGTTGGTGCTCTTCCAACCTATGAGCATTTGGGCATTGTAATTAAAACACTTAGCAGTCCTGGTGCCGCAAAGCTGATGCGTAAAGGTGAATATGAAATTATTGGGATAGCGCCTATTGGCGCTATATTCCTGTTCGTGAATGACAAGAATATTTCTACACCCGAAGACATGGCCGGCAAACGGGTCACAGTATTAGACAACGCCCCAGAAACAGAATATTTAGCACAAAGAATCGGTATGACGCCAGTGTCTTCGAGCATTACCAACGCACTGCAAAAGTTCAACAACAAGGCGGTCGATATTACGGGGGCTCCTGGCCTCGCTTACGAGCCGATGGAAATGTATAAAGGGCTTGAGCCTGGAGGCGGCATTATCAAATGGCCTACGCTTCAGATCACCATGCAGCTAATCGTAAGGTGGGAAAAAATCCCTGCCGACTTTGCACAAAAGTCACGCGAACTAATGGCCAATAAATACCTTGATCAAGTCCGGGTCATTGAGGATAGTGAAGCGACGATTCCAGAAAAATACTGGATCAACATTGACGATAAAGCCAAGGATAATTGGAACGAGACCTTTCGCGAAAGCCGAATTGCTCTGCGAGACAAAAACGTCTATAACGCAAAGGCGCTAACCTTGTTTCGAAAAGTGCGCTGTAAGCTAGACAGCAGCCTAGCTGAATGTACGTCTAAAGACCGGGAATAGTTCGAGAACAACACGTCAAAAGTATAAGCCCGACAAGCCTTCGCTAGGAGCTCTCTTTCTTGCGAAGGCCTTCGCCATCAAAGACTCTTTGCCAGTAGCCTACATCAATCCATTTCCCAAATTTGTATCCAACCTCGGTCATGTGCGCGACTTTCGTCATACCAAATTTTTCGTGTAGTCCTATGCTTACCTCATTTGGTAACGCAATTCCTGCCAAGGCGCTGTGGACTCCAAGTTGTGGCAAACAACTAAATAACTCTGCATATAACGCAGAACCCATGCCGCGCTCTGCTCTATCTGCATCGAGGTACACACTTACCTCTACCGTGTGCCGATACGCTACTCTGGGTTTCCATTCTCCGGCATAGGCGTAACCACACAACATAGACGCCGCATTCTCTATTACCAACCAAGGTAAATTCTTCTCTTGAAGCTGTGCTAGGCGTTGAACAATGTCTTCTGCCCCAACGGGGTCCTGTTCAAAGGTTATAATTGTGTCGCGAATATATACGTTATATATATTCGCGATAGAGACTGCGTCTCGGGGCTCCGCCTTACGTATTCTAAAGCGCTGACTGGTCACGGTTTCCTGACTTCAAAACGATACATTAACGTGCCGCTCTGCTCGAATTCGAAAAACAGCTTAATTGATTCACCCTCAATCAATGCCCTCTTCAAACCCATTAGCATTAGGTGTTTGCCTTGAGGTTGCAGGCTAAGACCTTCTTCGCTTGATATGCTTAACGACTCTAGCGGCCTCATCGTCATCATGCCGTTTTCCATACTGGATTCATGCATTTCAACTTTTTCCGCAATCTCAGAACGAATAGCAACAATTTTATCGTCGTGATCCGATGCAAAATTGACATAGGCCGATGTTGTTTTTACGTTCGGCGGCAATAAGCGAACCCATGCATCACTAACAGCAGGGTGCGCAAACAACGTTGCGCTGTATGTACCCAGTAACACGACTAATACTGCACCTAAGTGTTTCATTCTATACCTCATCAAACTTCGAATTATTTATTATACGGGTGCGCTTCGTAAGCGCTCATTCTTGCACTTAACTGTTGCTCCGATGCTTGCGGCGCAAGCCAGCCCTGCCCCTCACGTTCGATCAGTGCAAGCAAAGCGTCTATGTGTGATTCACGAGCATTTAGCGCTGCTATATATTCAAAGGTCACACCACCTGACTCAAGAAAATAGTCTCGGTTCTCAACTTCGATCTCTTCCAGTGTTTCAAGACAGTCCGCAGCAAAGCCTGGGCAAATTACTTGCACATGCTTTACACCATCTGCGCCCAAAGATTTTAGCGTTTCGTCGGTATAAGGTTTCAACCATTCAGCTTTACCAAAGCGCGACTGAAATGTTGTTATATATTCTTCCTCGCTCAAGCCAAGCCGTTGCACTAGCAAGCGTGTAGTCACATGACAATGGCAGTGATAAGGGTCGCCCTTAGTCAAAAACAACTTTGGCACGCCATGATATGAAAGCACCAGCTTCTCTGCTCTGCCGTGGTCGCGCCAATACGCTTCTACGCTTTCAGCAAGCGCTTCAATATAGGGAGGATAGTCATGGTAGTTCGCAACAAAGCGCAAATGCGGCAGCCATCGGCGATGGGCAAAATCAGCCGCTAAGGCATCAAACACCGATGCGGTAGTTGGCCCCGAGTACTGCGGATACAGCGGCACTACCAGCACCTTTCTTGCTCCCTGCTCTAGCAGCTTTTCTACTGTCGCAGAAACATTTGGCTGACCATAGCGCATGGCAAAATCGACCATGACATTATCACCGTAGCGCGCAAGCATTTTTTCTCGAATAGCGAGTGTCTGCGCCTTGGTTATGGCCAATAATGGCGAGCCTTCATCGCTCCATACTTGCTGATACGCATGCGCCGATTTTTTAGGCCGTAGACGTAAAATAATGCCATGCAAAATAATCATCCACAAAATACGCGGGATCTCTACCACGCGAGGATCTGACAGAAATTCAGCAAGGTATTTGCGCAAGGCTGGTGTCGTAGGCGCTTCGGGCGTTCCTAAGTTTACTAATACGACAGCTACTTTATCTGCCTGCCTGTGAGAAAAATTCTCCATGCCTTTAAAGGCCATCTGATACCCCATCATTCCAAAATTGATTTAATCGCGCCCAGGTCAAACCGAGCACTTCATGCCAAGCGGCGCTTGTTAACTCTAGAACATGAGCTTTGGGCAGCCAATCTCTCCAATACGTAGGTTTCGAGCCAGCAGTTTCAAAATTTGCCGGTGCCGCGATCGGATTCAAGCCTTGTTGCTGAAACAAATGCATGGCGCGCGGCATATGCAGGGCTGATGTCACTAAAGCGAAACTCTGCCCATGCAAGCGCGAATGCCAAGCGCGCGCTTCTTCAGCGGTATCTTTGGCCTGCGGCGCCAGCAGTATATCGGAAGAGCGAACACCAAGCCCCTGAGCCACAGTCGCCATCGCTTGTGCATGAGACAAACTGTCACGCCCCGCATAACCAGAGAACAAGAGCTTTGAGCCGGGGTTTTGCTTGTAAACCGAAATACCCTGCATTAGGCGCGCAAGCGAGGTTCGAGAAAGTAAGCCTACGAGAGGAATACGTTCATCACTCGCGTGACCTCCTCCTAACACAACAACATTTTCCACGACCTGGCCTGCGTATTTAGGGTGATGAAACTCTAAGGGGCCAGCTATGTGATCAGAAACAGGAGAAATAGACAGCGCATATAAAAAAAGTACATTAAAGACAATAAGACTCGACGCAATGCGGCGCCTACCTAGCCATAGAAAAGCCAGTGCGATCAGTAAAACAAGGAGAGAAAAAGGCAGGGGCATCATCAATGTCCCTACTAGCTTCTTGAAGAAAAACGCCACTTTAGCGCTATTCTTTTACAATAAAGTTCGCTCTCGCATACAGTTCGTCATTTTGGTCCAGCACATTGACGGTCCACTCACCCATCATGTATCGGTCGATGAACTTACTCGAGAAGGATTGTTGCGCGTCACTTCGCACAGGGATTTTTACTGTTGCATAAACCTTATCGCCACGAACCCATTGGTGTTTCAAGTTCTGCCCACCTAAGGCTTCCATTTCTGTATATAGAATAACTTTTATAAGATCTTCGCCATTCATAAAGACCTCGTAGCCCAGCGTATCGACTGGCTTATCATCACGATCAACACTCGAGCTCAAAACCGCCTCACGAATACCTGGGTGTAAGGTTGTAACCGGAGAAATCAAGCTTACATCCGCCCGACTGTTCATAGTAACGGTCTGCGTCTGGTTATTGGAAATTGTGCTGCTCAGCTCTGACTTTACAACTTCAACAGATGCGACCTTCGGTTCAGGTTTGAGCGCATCTGCACTAACCTGCTGCTCGCTGCTTACTTCCGCGCTAGGCAAGTCATCAACAGAGTCGGCTTGCTTCGTATGGTCTAGCTGCGCGGTCACAACCAAAGGCTCTTCTGCCAAATTCTTGGCCAACTGGCTCTGATCGATATCTCTTTGTTCAATCACACTCACAATTCGCCCGGCATCGCTGTCCTTGCCAAATAAGGCGTAGAAAAAACCGAACACCACTGCCACCACAAGCAAAAAAACAAGACTGATTCTCCCCCACAATACATCGGTTTGTTCATAAACAGAGTAATCTTTATCTTGCGTTGGAAGGGGGCCTACATTTAACTTTCTTTTATCAGACATACAGATTCCTAGTGGCTTGGCGAGCAAGCAAATACTTACCTAAACAGTTTACCGAAAGCCTCGCCGACTCACAATCGTGCACCCGCTTGAACAAGCATTAAATCTAGGTCGTAGTAGTCTTTCTCGCGAGCAATTAGCAAGGCTGTCACACCATTAGCGTCAATAAAGTTTAAATCTGCTCCCGCCTCAATAAGAGGCAATGCAATCATCATGTTGTTATCAGCCACGGCATGCATAAGCAGGGACTGCCCGAGAGGGGCCGCATTCGGGCTAGCGCCCGCGTCGAGCAATATATTTAAGGTGCTTAAATGACCGCCAACAGCAGCGTAGGCTAAGGCGGTATAACCCTCTGCGTCTGCGACATCAATTTCTAAACCCAAACGCAGCAACTGCCGCACGACATCATTAAACGCGAACTTTGCAGACAACATTAATGCAGAAGCGTCGGCTTGGTTGAACCCTAATCTAGGATTAGCGCCGGCCTTCAACAACAAGCGTGCCATCGAGGGCCTCTGCTCGTGCAAGGAAAGCCTTAAAGGCGTCATGTTATCGTGTGATGCATTGATCGAGTCGCCAGACAAAATTGCACCTCGGAATTGCTCATAATCATTATTCCGAATCGCCTGCATCAAGTTTGACTCTTGATCGAGCGAGCTTGGCTCTTTATTTATTTTGGGAACATTGCTTTCGGCGTAGTCTATGCTCGAACATCCGGCTATCGATAGCAGAGCGATTAATAGTATGATGGCGCGTCCGGCCGAAGTAGGCATTGTTACAAACATCTCCATTGTTCGAATTAACAGCGTCATAGTGTGTTGCGGGCGCCCATTAATTTCAAGCACCTAAGCCAAGATTAACTGCTCCAGCACCCGAAAAACCCAAATGTCTGCATTCGAACTAACCCTAGAACAGCGCGATATTATCAGCGCTCCAAATGCGCATTATGTGGTTAGGGCTGTTGCTGGAAGCGGTAAAACAACCACACTAGCTTATCGAATTCAAAACCTCTTACACACAGGCTTAGATCCTAGGCGCGTTTTGGTGCTGATGTTCAACAAAAGCGCACAGATCGACTTTACCAACAAACTACAAGCCATATTAGGACCGAGTGAAAGAGCGCCAGAGGTCCGAACCTTTCATGCCATGGGCTACCGTTTATACAAGCGTTTCATACAGGAAGGCGTGCTGCCACCTTTTCAAGAGCGCATATTGTCTGAGCGAGAAATGCAGTTCCAATTACTTCAAATGGCACCTCGCTTTCTCGATGCGGAACAAGCCAAAGAATTTAAACGTAATAAGAAAGAGCATTTAGACATCGCTGCCGCGTTTATTGACCAATGTAAAAGCCAAATGGAAGATGCACACACTTTTTTTAAACATGCGGATTACGAGGCTAAATTCTCATACTTACCACAGGTTTTTCAGGCGTTCGAAGACTGGCGAAAAGAGCGCAAGCGTATCAGCTATTCAGACATGCTCTATGACCCTGTTGTGGCACTATCGCAAAATCCACACTTGGTAGATTTGGTCACCAACAAAATGGATGCGATTTTGGTCGACGAATATCAGGACACCAATGACATTCAGCACGAACTACTAAAATATGTCGCTGGAAGACGTGCCAAGGTCACCATTGTTGGTGATCCAGATCAGACGATATATGAGTTCCGAGGCGCCAAACCCCAGTACATGTTGAGCGGGTTTGCAGAAGAATTTAAGGGAAGTGAAACAAGGCATCTAAGTACGACCTTTCGTTACGGGCATCAAGTGTCACTGCTCGCCAATCATTTGATCTCTAACAGCCCTTATGCCGGTAAGCACCTATGTCTGCCGCACGAAGGCAACCCCAAGACAGATGTGCAGCAAATACAAACCCAGCAAGAAACATTGGCCTTGCTCAAAGAACTCAAACACAGTAACGCTAAACAGCTGTCAAACAGCGCAATACTGCTGCGTGTGTGGAGCCAAAGCGTTGCGATCGAGCTCGCACTGCTTAAAGCCGGTGTCGGCTACCACCTTTCAGGGCATCAAGGTGTATTTGGCAGCGAAGAAATGAAGGCCATTCAAGGCTTGCTTTGCGTGGCTAATGGTAATCTCCAAACAATGGACGCTAACGAGCGATTACAAACGCTTTTGCTACTATGTCGCTTTCCGAGTGTCGGTATTGCAGAACAGCAACTTCAACAAATTCTAATCCCTGTTGCTGAACGCGCTACGAAATGGGGATATGGCTTACTGCATGCTATTCCGGACGGCCTAAACCGTATTCAATCGCTCAAACTTGAGCGCATGGCTCGTGCTCTGAGCGAGTTAGAGAACAGCAGGTTCCAAGTTTCGACATTGTTAGCCAACTACATCAACGAAACTAAGCTCTACGAAGAAACCCGAACTATGGGCCTCAGCCGCGATAGCTCCGAAGAACGTATTCAAGTGCTGAAGAGCCTCATAGATTTTGTTTCAAATACCAGCAAGACCTGCCATGAGGCCTTATCCGAGCTAGCATCGCTTGAACAAAAAACACAAGAGCGGCACGCCCATCATATAACGATCACCAGTATCCACCGAGCCAAAGGCCTAGAGTGGGAACATGTCTTTCTTCCGGGTCTAAACGAAGAAAACTACCCTAACAAGACGCGGGGCCGTCATGAAACAAAAGAAGAAATAGCGAGCGAAAGAAGACTTTTATATGTCGCAATCACGCGAGCAAAACACAGACTTACTCTTTTCACTCCGCCGCACGGAAGTCCAGAGACGTCTCGATTTAACGCAGAAATGCGAATACAAGAAAGTTTAAAAATCGCCAACGCTATCGAGAAAGAATCAGAAACGTGCACACTATTTGGCTTACCCAGTAAGGTTAGTAAGGCTTACGCTATTAGGTACGAATGCGAAATTGAATCGTCACAATTAGGCGGGACATCAAACCCAAGCGATGACACGGCTGTTTGCCTTTGGCATGGGGAGCACGTGAGACACCATTCATTTGGCGAAGGGAAAGTTACTTCAGAAGACAGTACAACATTTACCGTGGAATTTTCCGACTCGTCTAAACGCACGTTCACAAAAGCGAGCGCCGAACATCAGTTTAGCGCTGCGACTACGCAAGCCTAGCTCTCAAACTAGCTGACGAATAGTCCCGTCATTTTCAATGGCCACAGACGTAAAATTGCCCTCGGTTACTTTCGCTCCAAGTTGGCCACTCGGGTTTCGAGCAAACACTTCTACCGCAATCACCATCGAGCTTCGCCCGCTCTCTTGGAGCCTTGCGTAAATACTAACGACATCCCCAACATTTACAGGAGACAGGAACTCAATCCGGTCGACAGCCACCGTTGTGCAGCGTCCGTGAGACATCTGTACCGCAAGCAGTGTGGCTGCCGAATCCATCTGGTCTAACAACCAACCAGCATATATGTCGCCATGTGTATTTGTGTTTTGCTGATTCGCCACAATCTGAAGCATCAAAGTACTATCTGTTGCAGGGCTCAAGCCTTCATACGTTCTCATTAATAGTGTTCTCTAAAAATTATTTTTATTTATCTCTACTAACTCTAAGATAGGTTTTTTTAAATAAAATCAAAGCCTTAATTGGTAAATAACTGTAAACGACTTACCAATTAATGCTTTTCGTGACCCTGTCATCTCAGTGTCACATAAGCGCCTTATAGTTTCCCCAGATCTTAATTAATGACCTAACAAAACAGTCTAGACCAATTATTTTTTCTTACATCTCAGGAGTAAGGCATGAAACTTAAACAACTCATTAGCGCAGTCGCTATCTCAGCGTTAACAAGCATCGCTGCAGCCGGCGTGGACTCTAAGATTCCATCGTATGAAAAAGCGAGTGGCGTATCAGGCAATCTTTCAAGTGTTGGCTCTGACACTTTAGCAAACCTGATGACCCTTTGGGCAGAAGATTTTAAACGTAACTATCCCAATGTGAACATTCAGATCCAAGCTGCAGGGTCATCTACAGCGCCTCCGGGGCTGACTGAAGGAACCTCTAACCTTGGTCCAATGAGCCGCAAGATGAAAGACAAAGAACGCGAGTCATTTGAAAAGCGCTTTGGTTATGGCCCAACCGCAATTCCCGTTGCGATCGATGCTCTGGCCGTTTTTGTAAACAAAGACAACCCAATCAAAGGATTGAACATCGCACAGCTCGACGCAATTTTCTCTTCTACCCGTAAATGTGGCTTCGAGAAAGATGCCACCACATGGGGCGACATAGGCCTGCAAGGCGCCATAGCAAGCAAGAGCTTCCAGCTCTTTGGCCGTAACTCAGTATCTGGTACCTATGGCTACTTTAAGAAAAAAGCATTGTGTAAAGGCGACTACAAAAACAACGTAAACGAACAGCCGGGCTCAGCGTCTGTCGTTCAGGGTGTGTCGGAGTCGATCAACGGCATCGGTTACTCAGGTATCGGTTACAAGACGGCCTCCGTCCGCGCATTACCTCTTGCCAAAAAAGGTAATAACTACATCGAAGCCACACCAGCCAATGCGGTTTCAGGAAAATATCCGCTGTCCCGCTTCTTATATGTGTACGTGAACAAGGCCCCTAACAAAGCCTTGGACCCGATCACTGCAGAGTTTGTGAAGCTCATCATGTCTAAGCAGGGTCAAGAAGTTGTTGTGAAAGATGGCTATGTTCCTCTGCCTTACGCAGTGGTTGAGAAACAAATGAAAGAACTAGGTTTGTAGGGTTTCAATTCCAACATAAACCACTTTAAGAGAAACCTTCTATCTTTTTTGATGGAAGGTTTCTTAACTTAGAGATGAAGCAGAATTGACATAGAGTTAACGCAGGGCACCGTTTACTTGTTTCGTTAGTTTCAAGCAGGTTCTCTATTAAATTGAATCAGATGGGTATCGCAATGAGTGAATCCTCACTTAAACCACCAAGCTTAGATTTTAATGAACCTAGGCTTGTTCGGCATCGCAAAAAGCGCAAGTTCAAAGACTCGCTCGCCAAAGTCACTATTGGAGCAGGAGGGATCAGTGTTATCGCTGCGATCTCACTTATTTTCTTTTATTTGCTCTATGAAGTGACTCCACTTTTTGAATCTGCCGAAGCCGACCGAATCTCAAGTTATGAGATCCCTGCTGCCGAAGCAGGCAAGACTGTATTCAGCGGTGCAGAAGAACAAGGAGAAAAAGCATTCCGCGTCACAGAGACCGGGCAAGTGGTTTTCTTCAATACCGTCGATGGCAGCATCCACAGCACTGAACAATTGCCAATTACTGAAGGCCTTATTGTGACAAGTGTCGCGCAAGCAGACCCCGCGAGTCGCACCTTCGTGCTGGGGCTCAGTAATGGCCAAGCTTTAGTGCTGAAACATAGCTACCAAATATCCTATCCGAACGATAAGCGCCTAATTGAACCCTATATCGAATACCCGTTTGGCAAAGACGGCATGCAACTTGATGAAGAAGGGTCAAGCATCACCAATATTTCCATCGCGCTCAGCGAAAGCGCCTTTGTCGTTGTAGGGAACAATGACAAAAAAGAGCTCTTTGCACAAAAATTTGAACAGGAAGAAGACTTTCTGAGCGGCGAGACGCGCCTTGTGCCTGAAGATTTGAGCCTTCCTAAATTGAATGTCGAAGCCGATTTCATTATCGCAGAGCCAAGCATGCGCTTTATCTTCATCGGTACACGTAAGGGCAAACTGCAAGTACTCGACCTTCGCGCAGACCCAGAAGATATTATTAATAGCACCGTGAGAATTGGAGATAGGGATACAAAAATTACCAACATGACCCTGCTTTTAGGAGGCGCCTCTATTCTTGTTTCAGATAGCAATGGCGAAACCAGCCAATGGTTTATGGTGCGCGACAGCAATAATGACTACCGACTTCAAAATGTAAGAACCTTTGAAGCCTTAGGTGGCGCAACGACTGCTGCGGATATTGAACATCGACGCAAAGGCTTTGTGCTAGGGGATAAAAACGGCAATATCGTCTTTTACAATAGCACTGCGCATAGCACTTCATTGCGCATTAATGCTGAGGCCGAGGTCACCAGGCTGACCCTAGCGCCGCGCGCTAATCACCTGCTCGTTGAAACTGCTGACGGCAACATGCAATGGTGGAAGGTTGAAAACGAGCACCCTGAAATCTCTTTTTCGGCTCTTTGGGGCGAAGTCTGGTACGAAGGCTATGAAGAACCCGAGTACGTATGGCAATCGTCCGCGGCAAACAACGACTTCGAGCCAAAGTATAGTCTTTCTCCGCTTGCCTTTGGGACGCTGAAAGCTGCGTTTTACGCGATGCTCGTTGCAACGCCTCTCGCAATTTGTGGCGCGTTGTACACCGCTTATTTCATGGCGCCAGCCTTGCGCCGAAAAGTAAAGCCCTCCATTGAACTGATGGAAGCGTTGCCAACGGTTATTCTGGGCTTTCTAGCAGGTCTATTTTTCGCGCCCTTTATGGAAGAAAACCTTCCAGGGGTGTTCGCGTGCTTACTTATTGTTCCGTTTTTTATCCTTCTGTTTGGATACATTTGGAATAATCTCCCCGCGAATGTTCGCCACTTCGTTCCTGAGGGCTGGGACCCTGCACTACTTATTCCTGTCGTTATTTTCGGCGGATGGATCAGTATGGCGATCAGCCCGCTCATTGAAGTGGCGCTATTCGACGGAGATATGCGTCTGTGGCTAACCAACGTCGCCGGTATCGATTTTGACCAACGGAACGCCTTAGTTGTAGGTGCTGCTATGGGCTTTGCGGTAATACCAACGATTTTCTCTATCACAGAGGACGCTGTTTTTAGCGTACCTAAACACCTCACACAAGGTTCTCTTGCTCTGGGAGCAACTCAGTGGCAAACCATGGTTCACGTCATACTTCCCACCGCCAGCCCAGGCATTTTTTCAGCGGTGATGATTGGTATGGGTAGAGCCGTTGGCGAGACGATGATTGTACTCATGGCAACCGGTAACACGCCGATCATGGACGTGAATATCTTCGAAGGTATGCGCACTTTGTCGGCTAATATCGCTGTCGAAATGCCCGAATCTGAAGTCGGAAGTACGCACTACCGAATTCTCTTCTTGGCTGCTTTCGTTTTATTCCTGTTTACGTTTGTTGTGAACACCTTCGCCGAATTTGTACGCCAGCGTTTACGCACCAAGTACAGCGTTATTTAGTTTTAGGAGCCAACAATGCGTATTTCAGTTAAAAAATGGTTCAAAAATGGCGACCCCTACGTCTGGATTAACGCAGGGGCAGTTGCTATTAGTATGGTCATGGTATTTGGCCTATTGTTCTTAATCGCAAGCCGTGGCCTTGTGCACTTTTGGGCTCACGATGTGGTGCAAGCAGAAGTAGAAGCAAAGAATGGCGATCAGTACACGATCATTGGCGAGCTAGTTGAGTCGGTCGAAGTGTCCGCCATTCAGCTTCGTGAGGCCGGCTACACAATCCCTGCAGGTCAAGAACACCTGCAGCGCAACCTAATCAAAATGGGCAACCGAGATATTACGGGTGCCGACTTCCGTTGGGTTCTCGACTACCGCCTTGAAAACCGTCGTTATCCAGCAGATATCGTGGTAATGGAGCGCCGCGAGTGGGGCAATTTTTATGGCTTTGTTAAATCGGTAAAAGAGCAAAATTCAATAGTGGCTGAGGGTGATAAGGCTTGGCCAGAATTTGAATCTCGCTTGGAGCGAGCTCTAACGATCTATGACGACATCCACGATATCGAAAAAAGCGAAATTGGAAGTATCAATGCGGGCATGGAACGCTTGCGACTTAAACAAAGGTCACTGGAGCTAAAAGGTTCATTAAGCCCGCAAGCTCAACTGGGTTTAGATGAAGAACGCGCGATATTAGACGCCCAGTATGCAGGCCTGCAACAGCAACTGATCGATCTTTATACCCAAATTAATCGTGATAGTGTTGTCGTTGAAAGTATGGATGGCACACAGATTACCGTCGATTTGGCTAAAGTTGTGAACGCCTATCAACCCAACGCTATGAGCTTAATGGAGAAGATTGGTTTCTACTTTAAAAAGCTTTATGAGTTTGTCAGTGATGAACCGCGCGAAGCAAATACGGAGGGCGGCATATTCCCTGCTATTTTCGGTACCGTGTTGATGGTGATCATTATGTCCATTATCGTGACTCCGTTTGGCGTGATCGCGGCTGTGTACTTACGCGAATATGCGCATCAGGGTGTGTTAACGCGGATCATTCGAATCGCTGTGAATAACCTTGCGGGTGTTCCGTCCATTGTTTACGGTGTCTTCGGGCTCGGGTTCTTTATTTACTTTGTTGGCTCGGGCATCGACGAGGCGTTCTTCCCCGAGGCACTGCCTTCGCCTACATTTGGTACCGGCGGTTTGCTTTGGGCGTCAATAACCTTAGCGATACTGACCCTGCCTGTGGTTATTGTCGCGACCGAAGAAGGTCTATCCCGTATTCCTCGCTCTATTCGCGAAGGCAGCTTGGCTCTCGGAGCAACGAAAGCCGAAACCTTGTGGCGCGTGATACTTCCTATGGCAAGCCCAGCCATGATGACCGGCGTGATACTTGCGATCGCGCGAGCAGCCGGTGAAGTGGCTCCGCTCATGCTAGTTGGGGTTGTAAAACTTGCGCCGTCGCTACCGCTCGATGGCAACTACCCTTACCTGCACCTAGATCAAAAATTCATGCACTTAGGTTTCCATATTTACGATGTTGGTTTCCAAAGCCCTAACGTAGAAGCTGCACGGCCATTAGTTTATGCCACCTCGCTATTGTTAGTTATCGTTATCGCATTATTGAACATCACGGCTGTTTCGATTCGAAATCGCTTACGTGAAAAGTACAAATCCTTAGAAATGTAAAGGCTGCCCACCGTCACAGATAAGACGTATTAAATAGCAACCGTAAGCATCAGGATTTAAAGACAGGATCGAACAGAAATGAATACACCTATAGAGAAAGAGTACGATATGCACAATGACCAACAAATACCCACTAAAGATTTAGGGTCGCCCGATGGTGGAAGGACTCATAGCATAGACATTAGCAGCCTGAAGCGTAGCGAAAATGTTATGCGCTTAGAGGATGAAAAAACAGCGATAGAAGTGAATGACCTGCGCCTGAGTTATGGCGAGAAAGAGGCCTTGCATGGCATATCCATGACCATCCCAGAAAACCGAGTGACAGCCTTTATCGGCCCATCTGGCTGCGGCAAATCAACCTTGTTACGTTGCTTCAATAGAATGAATGATTTGGTCGATGGCGTTCAGATCTCTGGCAAGGTATTGCTTGAAGGTAAAGACATTTATGAACGTAACGTTGAAGTCGCAGACTTACGCCGTAGAGTCGGAATGGTGTTCCAGAAGCCGAACCCTTTCCCTAAAACCATTTATGAAAACGTTGCCTACGGGCTGCGTATTCAGGGCATTAACAACAAACGTACCCTAGATGAGTCGGTCGAGTGGTCATTGCGCTCTGCTGCACTTTGGGACGAAGTGAAAGACCGCCTTAACGACAGTGCACTTGGCTTGTCAGGCGGCCAGCAGCAGCGTCTCGTTATTGCTCGCACCGTTGCGGTCAAACCAGAAGTATTACTTCTTGATGAGCCTGCGTCGGCTCTAGACCCTTTGTCGACCCTTAAAATCGAAGAGCTCATCCATCAACTAAAAGACGACTACACCATTGTGATCGTCACGCACAACATGCAACAAGCTGCCCGAGTATCGGACTATACCGCGTTCATGTATATGGGCGACATGGTCGAATTCGGTAACACAGACCGTTTGTTTACAAACCCAGAAAAGAAGCAAACCGAAGACTACATCACGGGCCGTTACGGCTAGAATCAGTCCCGGACGATACATACAAGAGGTTACTATGAGCACTGCAACACACGAAAGCCATAACCAGCATATCTCGCAACAGTTCAATCAAAGTTTGAGTGAATTGCGCAACCATTTGCTCGCCATGGGTGGACTTGTTCAAAAGCAGATTACTGACTCGGTCGAAGCTCTGATAAACGGCGACACCAAGCTAGCCGAGCAAGTTAAACTTACTGAAAACAAAGTCGATGATATGGAAATCATGATCGACGAAGAATGTACGCAGATTATTGCGCGACGTCAGCCCGCGGCAAGCGATCTACGTTTAGTGCTATCTATCGTCAAGATGATCGCAGATCTAGAGCGTATCGGCGACGAAGCCAGCAAGATTGCGAAAATGGCCATTAAGCTAAGTGAAGAAGGAAAAGCCCCTCGCGGATATATTGAGGTGCGCCATATCAGCACCCATGTGTCGCAAATGGTGCATGGGGCGCTCGATTCGTTCGCCCGCTTCGACGCTAACATGGCGTTAGACATCATACGCCAAGACCAAACGGTCGACGCTGAATACGGCTCGGCGATTCGGTCTTTAATGACCTTCATGATGGAAGACCCCCGCAGCATTTCTCAAGTACACAACGTACTTTGGGTTTTGCGTGCCTTGGAACGAATTGGTGATCATGCCGCAAACGTTGCCGAACATGTGGTGTTTATGGTGAAGGGAAAAGACATCCGACACATGGAACTGTCTGCAGCGGAACAGTTAGTCGAAAGAAAGTCTTAGTTCGACTTTTTAAAACCCCTGAGAGCCTAGAGTTGTCATGCACTTCTTCTCCGCTTTTAGGGGTTAAATAGTCAAAGAAATCATCACATAAAAGAACTTACACCTTAAGTTTGTCGGTGTAAGGAGGCCAACCCAGGGGCTTTCCTGCCAGTACATGCAAATGGATATGATAAACAGACTGCCCACCATACTCGTTACAGTTCATCACTAAGCGATAGCCTTGTTCTGCGACGCCCTGCTCTTCGGCAATTTGTTTTGCCACCCAATACAAGTGCCCAATAAGAGGTTTATCTTCTTCCTCCATATCATTAATTGTCGCAATTGGTTTTTTAGGAATCACCAAAAAATGAAGAGGTGCTTGCGCCTGAATGTCTTTAAACGCCAAGCTTAATTCGTCTTCGTATAATATCTCGGCAGGAATTTCTTTATTAATGATTTTTGTAAAAATCGTATCGGCCACGTGCATTCCTCTTTATTACGTAATAAGTGCTTTAATCCGTTTCAAGTTCTCGTCTGACCTAAGCTAGCTGTGCCAAACGCGGCAGCTGGCCACCTAAGCCCGTTGCAAATTCTGTTACCTTTCGCTTCGCAGGACCAGAACGCTGAGCGAGGCCCAAGCCTATGTTTCGCATTACGTGCAGGGGCAAGAGCCGGCTACCGAAGCCATGATAGAACAGGTCCATCGCATTCATCATCAATTGATTATGCTTTCGCCGCTGAGATTCATAGCCCTTCAGGACATCTAAACTCCAATAATCTCTTTCCGAAATTTGTGCTTTGCCAATCGTTTCAATCAATACGGCAGCATCCATCAAGCCCAAATTTACGCCCTGACCTGCTAAAGGATTAATCGTATGGGCTGCATCACCTGCAAGCACAGCTCGTTCAGAAGCGTAGCGCAAGGCATGAGACTTCACTAAAGGGAAAGACGCCCGTGAATGCACCAACTCAATACGGGGCAAATCAGCGGGGTAGGTTTGACTCAAAGTACGAATGAAAGACGCCTCGTCCATCGCCTTCAATTCTTCTAAGCGTTCCGCGGTGTCATACCAAACGAGCGATGCATATTGATTTGCACCCGAACTCGCCAAAGGTAAAAAGGCGAGCGGGCCTTCTGGGCGAAACGCCTGCCACGTGGTATCGATCTGCTCACCACGATATTGCACCGTTGCCACCAATGCTTGCTGCTCGTAACGATCACTGTAGACACCAATATTTGTTAAGCGACGTACCTGAGACTGTGCGCCATCAGCGCCAATAATAAGCGAGGCGCAATAGTGTTCACCTGCGGCAGAAGCCACCGTGACTTCGTCTGCAAGGATATTGATAGATTCAATATCGACAGGGCAAATTAGGGTGATGTTCTTGCAAGCCTTGACGCGCTCTAGCAAGCCTAGCTGAATCAAATCGTTTTCTATAATGTGGCCGAGGTGGCTGTTGCCGATGCTGTCGGCTTCAAAGCACGTGCGCGCCCAACTCGATATATCGGGCAAATGTTTAGATAAGCCAAATCGTGCGGGCATTTCACTCACGGCAAGTGCTCGATATGGGCAGGTCCGGGTCGCTTCAATATGCCCCCAAGCTCCAATATTTCTTAGGATCTGTTCGCTCGCTAGATTAATCGCTGACACGCGCATACGGGGTACTTCGTCAGCCTCATACGGCTTGGGCAAAGCTCGATCTAGAAGTCCGATGCGAAGACCACTGTTAGCGAGGCCACAGGCGATCGTCGCCCCGACCATGCCCGCCCCAACAATAATCAAATCAAATTTTTGCATCTAAACCTCAATTTAGCGTGTACAAAGCTTGTAATAAGTTAAAATCGCCGCACATTATGCAGTATACATCGCGATAACTCAGTTAGGTATGACTAGGCGCCATGCAATTGATTCATAGCAAGCTTATTAAATTTCAGCGAACACTCACGAGCTTTCTGGTTCTCGTAATGCTCTCACTGAGTATCCATACAACTGCTGCACTTCCGGAGCGCTTAATAGAAGGTAGCTCTGTCCCTTCCCTCGCGCCTATTATTAGCGGCGCAGCACCCGCGGTGGTTAACATTGCTACGTATACTGTTCGCGCTCAGCGCAGCCCGCTGATGCAGTCTCCTTTCTTTCGTCGTTTCTTTTCTCTACCAGAACAACCTAGCCTAGAACGTCGCACCCAAAGTGCCGGTTCGGGCGTCATTATTGACGCTAAAAATGGCTACGTGCTGACAAATCATCACGTGATTGAAGATTCCGACGAAATAGAAGTCACCATGCAAAATGGCCGATCGTTTGCCGCTAAGCTTATCGGCTCTGACAAACAAGTCGATCTAGCGCTGCTACAAATCCCTGCAGAAGATCTTGTGAGTATAGAGTTCGCGGACTCTGATTCGATCAGCGTGGGCGACTTTGTGCTCGCTATCGGCAGTCCGTTCGGCTTACAGCAATCTGTCACCAGCGGCATTATTAGTGCGCTCGGACGCAATGGGCTAGGCATTCAAGGCTACGAAGATTTCATTCAAACCGATGCGTCCATCAACCCAGGCAATTCAGGCGGTGCTTTGATTGATTTAAATGGACGGCTAATCGGCATCAATTCGGCCATTATTGCACCTGCTGGCGGCAACGTAGGCATCGGTTTTGCGATTCCGTCTAAGGTTGTCCAAGCCGTCATGACACAACTTATACGCTATGGCGAAGTAAAGCGTGGAGGCATTGGCACAAAGTTCCAAGACCTAACCCCAGAACTCGCCGAAGCTTTTGGTTTGAAACAATATCAAGGCGCTCTCGTTGCGCTAGTTGACCCCAGCGGGCCTGCTGCGGCGTCAGGTCTTATGCAGGGCGATGTGGTCATTAAGGCCAGCGGTCGTACCATCAAAAGTGCGAGCGATATGAACAATAGAATTGGCTTGTCACCGGTGGGCGAAACTCTGGTATTGGACATCATACGAGATGAAAAATCCGCCCGAGTTCGAGTCACCATTAGTGAAATTCCAACACCCGATGCGTCTGGTGCGCAGGTGCATCCATTGTTGGCAGGGAGTCGTCTACAAGATTTAATTCCGCCGGATCAAGAGGCTGCGATTGGCATCATGCTCTTGCGCGTTGATGACAACAGTGCCGCTGCGATTCAAGGATTCGAGATTGGGGATATTATTTTTGGCGTCAATCAAACGCGAATTAAAAGCATTGCACAGTTGCAGCGCTACCTTGGGGGTA
>JAWUYI010000067.1:0-9256 GCA_034110885.1 Oleiphilaceae bacterium | reverse complement strand
CCTTCGAGAATGGTTATTCATTGCTGGCGTTGTAATTATTCTGGGTATTTTGATCGACGGCATTCGTCGAATGCGCTTAGCTAAACAAGACTCTTTGAAGATGTCGCGTGATCTTGGCGGGCACATAAACTCGTCCCCTCTTGATGATGATTTCAATCCCGAACTGCCCGGCGAGGGCGTCAGAGTTATTCGGTCCGTTGAAGGCGAGGATAGTGCTGCAGATGAGATAGCTGGGGGTGCTGAGCTTAAGGCCGCTGTTGAACCGCCGATTCATGATAATTTAACGTTTACAGCTAATAGTGAAAATCCTAAAGACCGCGGTGATGTTGATTCACATAACGTCAGAATAAAAGTTGAACCAAGTCTAGGGTTTGAACTCACAGCAGATTCTCACGACAGCGTCGGAGGCGCTGAAGAAGGTCTTGTTGGCTCTGCTAGAGTTACAAAAGGCAAACGTAAAGCAAATAATAGCGCGCCTAGTGTGGAACCTCAGAGTAAGAAAGCCTCGAGTTCCAGTGCGCCTCCTCAGCAAGAGCATGAAGTAATTGTAATTAATGTGGACGCACCCTCAGGTAAATCGTTTTCTGGTGCGGCAATCAAAAACCTGTTGGAAGCGTGTGGAATGAAGCATGGCGACATGTCTATTTTTCATCGCCATGAAGAAGATGATCTATTAAGCCCCATTCAATTTAGTGTGGCTAATGCGGTAGAGCCGGGCTACTTCGATCCAGACAAACTAGATACAATTCAAACGGCAGGTGTAAGCTTTTTTATGAGCATTCCTGGGCCTAAAGACTATTTGAAAGCGTTTGAATTCATGAATGAAACTGCGCGATGTTTTGCTGAGAACTTACATGGCGATTTAAAAGACGAGAATCGAAGTGTTCTAACGGCTCAAACGATTGAGCACTGTCGCCACCGTATTCGTGAGTTTGAACGAAAACAGTTGTGTAAGATTCGTTAATAACAGACTGATTACCCTTGCCAGATACCAACCCTAACCTTAACGCACAACTCGAAGTTGAAGAGTTATGTGCTCTTCTCAATGAGCATAACTATCGCTATTATGTTCTTGATGCCCCGCTTATTTCGGATGCGGAGTACGACCATTTATTCCAACGCCTAAAATCACTTGAAGTCGAATATCCCCATTTAAAAGCGCTTGATTCACCAACCCAGCGTGTTGGTGCTGCGCCTTCTTCTGATTTTTCCCAAATCAAACACCGCATTCCAATGCTCTCACTAGATAATGCCTTTTCTGAAGAAGAGTTAGGCGACTTTTATTCTCGTATTGTAAGCCGGGCAGGCGAACCTGTGGTGAAGTTTGTTGGAGAGCCAAAGCTAGACGGCATAGCTGTTAGCTTGAGCTATAAGAACGGTGTTTTAGAGTACGGTGCCACGCGGGGTGACGGTCAGACTGGTGAAGATATTACGACCAATGTAAAAACCGTGCGGTCTATTCCTTTGCGCTTGAAAGGCGATGATGTGCCTGCCGAAGTTGAGGTGAGGGGGGAGATATTTATGCCCCTAAAAGCCTTCGATGCTATTAATGTAGAGGCAGACAAAACGGGCAGTAAGCGATTTGTAAACCCTAGAAATGCAGCAGCGGGAAGTCTTCGTCAGCTAGACTCTAGAGTCACCGCCCAGCGTGGCTTGGTTATGAATGCATATGCGTTAGGGTATGTAAGTGACTTAGAGGTTAAGACGCATTACGAAGCAATGTTGCAGCTTAAAGAGTGGGGGTTCTTGGTCAATACGAATATTGCTTTGCTTGAGGGGCTAGATGATGTTTTGTCCTATCGGGAGCGTTTAGCGAAGTTGCGCGAGCATTTGGATTACGAAATAGACGGTATTGTGTTTAAAGTTGATAGCCTTGGGTTGCAGCAGAAACTGGGTTTTGTTTCGAGAGCGCCAAGGTGGGCGATTGCATATAAATTCCCTGCGCAAGAGGCGAGCACGGTTTTGCGTAGTGTAGATTTTCAAGTTGGCCGCACAGGTGCGGTCACTCCGGTGGCAAGGCTTGAGCCTGTCTTCGTAGGTGGTGTGACTGTTAGTAATGCGACCTTGCATAATATGGATGAAATCCGCCGACTGGGAGTGAGAATTGGCGACAAGGTTGTAATTCAAAGAGCCGGTGATGTAATTCCAAAAATATCGCGCATTGTTATTGAGCAGCGACCAAAGGAAACATACGAAATACTTCTTCCGAAAAGCTGCCCTGTTTGTGAGTCTGATATTGAAACGGATGGCAGTATCGCCAGGTGCACAGGTAGCTTAGTTTGTTCGGCTCAGGTTAAAGAGTCCATAAAGCACTTCGTGTCACGAAAGGCTCTGGATATAGATGGGTTTGGTGACAAGCTAGTCGAACAGCTTGTTGATAAGGAGTTGCTTGAGCGAGCGTCTGATATCTTCCGTTTGAAAAGAAGTGATTTACTTCTGCTAGAGCGCATGGGGGAGAAAAGCGCAGATAATCTCTTGGGCGCGATTGAGAGCGCTAAGAATGTACCTCTCCATCGTTTGATCTATGCCTTAGGAATTCGTGAAGTTGGAGAGACAACAGCGAAGACCTTAGCTCTGTCTTTGGGCTCGATTTTAGAACTCTTTGATATAGCGGAAAGCGAGCTATTGGCACTAGATGATGTGGGGCCGATTGTCGCGGCTCATGTTCTTGCATTTACTGGAAATGCGGAGAATTTTTCCTTAATTGAGGAGATGTTGGCGCAAGGACTTAACGTAGAGATTCCCGTTCAGGACAATAACCAAGCTAAGTCGCTAAGTGGGCGAACGTTTGTTATTACGGGCACACTGCCCACAATGGGTCGAGATGAGATGAAGCACTTGTTAGAAGGTGCCGGGGCCAAGGTTTCAGGTTCCATATCCAAGAATACTAGTTATTTGGTCGCGGGTGAAAAAGCCGGTTCCAAACTTGCGAAAGCTCAATCATTGGGTGTTCAAATTCTGGATGAAGTAGCCGCTTTGGCGCTTATTAGCGCCTGATAGTGTGACCCATAAAGCGTTTCAAGGTTCGTAAGCTGTTTTTTTGCAAGCCAATTGCATACCATCCAAACTCTAAAAAGCCATTTAATCCTATTACTTTCGATGAAAGGTCATTGTACGCTTTGGTGTCACGAATTTTTTCCCGTATTACTATCCTGCTAGTTTCCTTATTAGTGCTAAGTGCCTGTGAGACTGAAGTTCCTAATGATGACCTTCGCATTGTTAATAACTTGCCTGACTCATTCGTATACTATGTACAAATCGACCAGCCAATCGAGTTGGCGGGAGGAACGGGTGCTTATAGTGTTAGGTATATACAGAATCCGATAGATTCACTGCCAAGTGAGTACACCGAAGATCTTACAAGGGCCAACCCCATTAGCTTGTCTGTTACGAGGCAGATCTCTGCAAAGAATACGTTTAGGCTGACTGGCCTACCGACTCCCGAGGACGATGGTAATTCGACTCAGGGTGGAGCAGACAGAGAGAGGTATACCTATTGGCTGGAGTATAGTGACGGGAATGTTACTAAGTGGGAACGGATCAATTTTTCAATTCGCGCTCCGAGTGTGTCCAGCAAAAGCTTGAATGCTAATATTACAGAAAGTATTACTAGGCTGACTGAGTTTGATCAAGCGGTTGGACGTAACTTGCCTTTATGCGACGGGGCTTACGATTATAGGCCGACTGTTTATGAAAGTGCATATGGAAGATCTTACCCGCTGGCGATGCTGTTAGGTTTCGATGTTTTACTTAAAACAGCAGTAACTTTCGAGTATGAGGTGACCTCGAAGTACAATAGCCAGTTACCTAGCAGTGCCATAGCAAATAGAGGCGTTGCTCAACCATGGGTCGATTTTATACCAATAGAGAAAGCTAGCTTCACGCTAAATCCTGGAGAGATTGGCTGTCCAATCTTTGTAGAGATTCTCGATGACTCTCTCGTGGAAGAGCGCGAGTCCTTCCTCGTTAACGTGCTTTCGGTGTCTGGTATTTCTGGTGGGTATGAAAACATTGGAGGGGTGGTTAGTATTAATGACAATGAACCAGAGCTCAAGCCTTTTTCTGGTGAGTTTTTACTCAACCGTGGTGAGAGTGCCAGCGTTCAGCTATCTTTAAACCGAGCTCCGCTGAAAGATACGCAAGTAGCGATCGTGCTCAATGAGCTATTAACAACAGCTTCAGATCGCGAATATGCCATTACTCCTGAAAATCGAGTTGTCACCTTTCCCGCAGGGCAAAAGGAAGCGGTACTTACTGTTCGAGCAGATGAGCTTGATGGAGTATATGCGCAAGATAGAAGGGTTGTAATTAAAGACGTTTTATCAAATCAGCGCAGTGACGAGGCTGTTTCCGTTTCCATTAATCAATGGGAAGCTGATGTCGTGCTTTCTGCGTCTCCAGCGCTTGAATTTGTAGATGTTGCCCCTGCTTTATCTGGATCTATTTTTACTATCGCCAATTTCACGTCGGGCCCTGATACAAAGGTCTTATTGCAGGCTTTCGATAGTCATGGCTCATTGGTAAAATTAAACAATACGCAAGGTTACGAAATTTTTCGACCTGGCGCAGTTATAGAAGCTAAAGGTATTTATACCAATACAATCAGTGCCGGTACGGAGATTTATATATTTCTTGAAGTGTCTGGCAATTTTGGTGGAGTTCAGTGGGGTGGTAAAGATTTTGGAGTGCTGCGACTATTGGTTTCTAGTGATGGCTCAGTTTCAGAAGTCGGTGTGAGTCAGCATGGGTCAGAACAAGATGATAGCGTAACAGATTTATATATGAGCGATGGCTCTGGTATATTTGTTTCAGGCTTCACGACGGGGAAAACACTTGATGGGGCGGCTTCGATTGCACCCAACGGGGGCCAAGATGCTTTTATCTATTCATTTTCTCAGGACCTCTCTTCGACTAATTGGGCTCGATTTATAGGTGGGGATAGCTCGGCGACCTCAGTTTCAGGTGTCGCTGCCAACAGTTCGAATGCAACGGTGCTTTTGAGTGATGGACGTGATGCAATCGTCAAAACGTTGGACAATAGTAGGAATTCTATAGGCTCTGATGATTTCGATTTAGAGAGCGTGGACATTAATTATGCGCGCTCAGTTAATTGGTCCTCGATTTCCAATGATGGACAGGGGGCGTATATCATGTTGGGAGATAGTTTGGCTGACCTTCAGTCAGGAGACCCAATTACAGATAGCCTCTCAAGAGATGCATATATCGTATCCTTGCGTGTTGATGGTGCATCTACAGCGCCGGTTAGTGTCGCTATAGCGTCGCCCGCTGACGACGAAGCGGTCGATATGGCACAACTTTTTGGTGAGAAAGTGGGCGCTATCGTTGGTAATACCGCGGGGCAGTTCCCTCTTGGTAAGCAGCAAATTAACAGTGCTGATCTAGATGCGTTTATCACCACTTTTGATTTTGCTAGTGGTGTCCAGCTAAATGATACAGTCCAATTCGGCACCCCTGGTGACGATTTTGTCATTGATGTTGAGCCATCTGGTGATAACAAATTCTTAGTCCTTTGGAAAGAGAATCATACTTCTGGTGATGGTTCGTTCCGTTATAGGATTTCTGCGTTTAGCAAGGATGGTCGGAAGTTAACGCCTGATATTTAGGCAGGGCGTTTTTGAGTCAGAGTTTGTTTTTTGATAAGCCACGAATAATGAACCGAGCAGGAGAGAGCATCATCTCAAGCTCTCTGTCTAATGGGCTAGGTCCGCCACTAATCAGGCTTGCGATATGCTGCGCTGAAACGGGGCAGGTGATCATTCCTTTCGACCCATGACCAATATTAATATAAGCATTTGCCTTATAAGCGCCATAGGTCTCTCTGCAAGATTTGGCGTCGTAACGGAGCCCTTTAAATCTCTCCAACATTTCTTCTGTATTAGGTAGTCTGCCAACGAGTGGCGTGTAATCGGGGGTCGTGCACCTAAGTCCGGCACTTCCCCCCACTAAAGAAGCGGTTAATGTTTCTTTGTTGGACCAAGTTGGTAGCCACTTAAGAATATTGTCTATGTTTTTAACATTGTCTTCTTCGCATACTTCACTATGGGAAGATGTTAAATCGTATGTGGCGCCAAAGTGAATTTCGTCGTTCACTTCTGGACATAAATAACCCTCTCCGCAGACAACTGATTTTGGTGTTGATAGTGATTTAGGTGAAACGCGGGTAATTTGACCTCTAAGGGGTTTTGTAGGCATCAGATTTGTGTCTACAAGTTGGCTTGTTTGGTTTGCAGTTGCGATAACAAGGTGCTCGCATAAGCGCAGTCCTAGGCTAGTATCTAGCTCCCAAATACCACTATGGTTTTGTTTGATGCTTGTTACATGGCAATTTGTTTCCATCTCAAGTCGTTTATGTCCTAAAACAAACTCTGCAAAGCGTTTTGGTGCGAGCCATCCAGATTTTGGAAACCATAGGCCGGGCGTATTAAGGTTCAGTCCTGATATAGATTCTGCTTGATCGACTTCCAATAACTCGCTAAACGCCTGTGGAAACTGATATTCATTGAGCAGTTCTGCGTGACGCTTGGCATCACTTTGATCTTTGGCGACCTGTAACACGCCGCACGGGTTCCAGAAGATCTCAGGCCGCCCTTTCTGCAGTCTAGAAAAGTAGGATTGACTAAATATGTGGCCAGAAAGCGTTAATTTGGCTTCACGGTTTAGTTTCTTAGGGTATTTTCCATAAAGGACCAATTGGTCTTGTCCGCTAGCCTCACTCATCGGTGATGGGTTTTCTTCTAAGATTAAACAGTCCAAACCGGCCTCGGCGAGAGCCAGAGCGGTTGTTGTCCCGGCAAGCCCAGAACCTATAACAATGCATTTGCTTACATGGATATCTGATGCAGGTGTTTTTGCTGGCAGGGCTTGAATTCTTTCAACCTGAGCCCAATTAGGAAGGCTGTTGCTACCTTTGGATAGCGCTTCGAGTTTTGGGCTATGATTTGCTTCAGTTGCCCCAGGTGCGGTGCCTGACCATACGGCACTTACCATTTCGCGTTTTAGCCCATAACCACTGATCTTTTGCACGGAAAACCCATATTCTTTTAGGCCTCTTACCACGCTCCCGGCTGAGCTGTAGGTAGATAGAGTCGCCAAACGTTTACTGTGTTTGGAAAGGTGTCGAATGACATTTTCATCCCACATGGATTGGTTTCGTTTAGGGGCGAATCCATCTAGAAACCAAGCGTCGGATAAAAAGTTATAGGCGGGTAGCATCTCGCCTATATCGCCAAAAATCAGGGTCAGGGTGGCTCGACCTTCGGCAAAGACTAGCCTGTGAGACCCTTTAAATGGCAGAGGGTATTGATCAAGAAGGGCTTCTTTCAGACTCGACAGTTCTGGCCAAGCGTCTAAAGCCAATCGAAGGTCAGTTGGTGAGAGGGGAAAGCCTTCGTAGGCGACATAATTTAGAGATGACTTATCGCCCTCAATTGCAAGCCACTCTTCGAAGCAGAGTAAGAAATTCAAGCCTGTGCCAAAGCCTAGCTCGGAAACTGTGAAAGTTGAGGAGGGATTTTCCTGAAGGCGACTGCAGAGCCTGTTTGGTTGAAGGAAGACGTGAGTGCTTTCAGCTTTGCCTTGGCCGAGCTGATAGTACACATCGTCAAATATTGGGCTGTACAGCACTCCTTCACGCCACGAGACTTGGGCGTATCCGATATATGCTAGAGCGCTGTGTAAGGGCATGGACCTGAAACTAAAGTCGACTTACCTTAATAATCACAATATCTTCTGTGGGTACATCTCCGTAAGGTCCCTTGCGACCTGTTTGCACCGAAGCAATCTTATCAACTATGTCCATACCTTCGGTGACTTCACCAAAGACGGCGTAACCTGCCTGGGCTCCAGACTTGTTCAGAAAAGAGTTGTTCTTAAGGTTAATGAAAAATTGAGCCGTGGCAGAGTCCGGGTCATTGGTTCGGGCCATTGAGATGGAGCCTCTTTTATTCGGGATGAAGCTCTGGGCCTCATTTTTAATTGGCGCTTTGACAGCTTTTTGAATCATGCCTTGTTGAAACCCTCCGCCTTGAATCATGAAGTCGGGAATGACGCGATGGAAAACAGTCTCGGCGTAAAAGCCATCATCTACGTAAGACAAAAAATTGGTGACGGTGATTGGCGTCTTCTTGCTGAAAAGGGTGACTTTAATTGAGCCCATATTGGTTTCGATGAGCACTTGAGGGTTGGCGGCTATTTGTGTCTCTTGTTGCTCCGTTCCCTCATTTGCATTACCTATAAGTGCTAGGCTGGCTAAAAGTGTCGTTGTTATTGTTAGTAATAGGGGTATGAACCGTTTTGTAATCATCTGAATGCCTTGGTCTGTGACGGAGATATTTTAATGGTGCTGAGTTTAAGGTTAGACGCATTGTAATTAAAGTCTTATCGGCTTGCTTTGTGTCCGTTTTATGCCGATATGTAAACCCCGCTAACAAATGCTTACTAAAGTAAGTGGTACTTGTGCGTAATTTGAACGATTCTTGATTGTGTAGAGTTTGCATTAATTAACAGGTAATTAGGGCTTTAGAGCTCAAGCAGGATTCGTTATGACATTTCAGATCTCTCAGGATAAAAGCCAAAACTCGCGTCTTGGTAGGCTTCTAGTCAATAAGGGCTATATTACTGAAGCAGAATTAGAACACGCGCTTGTACGTCAGTCTGAGACGGGTAACCGGTTGGGTGAGGTTCTTGTCGCCCAAGGAAGTTTGACGGAGCAAGACCTGCGACGGACTTTGCGTCGCCAAACAAGTATTCGTACCACTGCGGCGGTTGTAACCATGATCTGTGCACCTTTGCAGCCTCTTACCGCATTTGCCGCGTCATCAGCAAGTCCGCTTCCGATCCCTTCTTCTAGAGCTGAGCTAGATGTTTCAGGCTTTGGCAAGCTTGGAGGGTTGCAGGTGATGAGTGATAGTGAGCTAGAAGAGGTTTCCGCGCAGGGGTTTATCGCGCCTCCTGCAGTTCTGGGTGTGCAGCACAATTATGATATGGCTGCGGCCGGTATGCAGCACAAGTATAACGACGATGAAGAAGATGACCGTCAAGGTGAAGAACAAATCGCCTACGAGTTAGCCGATACCGTAATGACTTTTGCGGGTCTAGGTCCAATTTCTGGTTTGATTGATGCAAACATATCTGTTGAAGGTCTGAACTATGGTGAAGGTCGACAAATGATAGAAGTGACAGCAGACGGAGGGATGAAGCTTTATATGCCAGAGTCTATCGACCGTATTAGTATGGA
>JAWUYI010000066.1:0-14903 GCA_034110885.1 Oleiphilaceae bacterium | reverse complement strand
GGGTAATCCATAAAAAATAGCGACACCCGATTGTTGTGGGCAACATTGCCAGTGCTTATATACTGCCGGTTACCACTAAAATCAGCGAAACCTAGCGTTTTTGCGTCTAGCACTTTCATAAAACCTGCCGGCCCGCCTCGATGCTGAACATAGGGCCAACCCGTTTCGCCGACACTTGCCATGTAAAAACTATCGCGCTCGCTAATAAATTCAGCTTCGAATTCGCTTAGCAAATAATTGAAATCTTCCCCCTCTTCCATACGAGCATAATTGTCGCGACTGCGTTTATCGTTTTGTATTGCTTTGACCGAGTCGGTAAACATTAGGTTTGCATATTTGTGGCCCATAACAGACTCCTCTTAGTGAGTACGCGAATAATTGTGCATGCTGGGGTTTTAAAAAAAGAGCTTAAGAACGCGGGTTTAAAAAAGCGTCTTTAAAAAAGACTGAAAAACAGATACCGAGGTCTGTCGATATCTGTTTTTCTTAAACGCTCGAGCGCTTAAGCCGCGTCACGACTAAGACCTAGCTCGACCTTTGGAAAATCGATCTCTACTTGGCTAGCCTTACCTAGGATGTTGGTCAGTACGTTCATTCCAACATGCGTAATAATTTCGACAATGTCTGATTCGCTATAACCTGCTTCTCGAACTTCCGCCAACTCTTCTGAGGTAACGTCGCCATTGTGTTCGGTTAACGCTTGCGCAAACTTCACTGCTACCGCTGCTTTGGCGTCTTGACTGGTACCTGCACGGTTCGCCTCAATCTCTGCACCGTTTAGCCCTGCTTTTTTGCCGATTGCGGTATGCGCAGAGACGCAGTATTGGCATTCGTTCTGCTGCGCAACTGTTAACGCAATACGCTCGCGAGTGGCGGGATCTAAGCTGCCCTCACCAGCAATGCCATGCAGGCCTAAAAAAGCACGCAAAGCGCTGGGCGAATTCGCGAACACTTTTAGAAAGTTTGGCACCATGCCCAACTGACCTTGGATAGCGTCTAGCAATTCTTGCTGTTCGTTGTTTGCGTTGTGTTGGTCAATTACTTGAATGCGGCTCATATCTTATTCCTCAATTTAATAAACGTTTGTAGTGAATTCTGCAGTGAACAACTAAGTGCATGATTTACTGCGTTGCCATGCCACTGAGCCTACTTTGCCAAACTTCACATGAAAGAAGAATAAGCATAAAATACAATTTATTATTACGTTTAGTGGAATAATAAGGATTGCGCTATGGATAAGTTTCACCTGCTCACTGTTTATGTTGCAGTGGCCGAAGAGCAAGGCTTTGCTGCTGCCGCTAGGCGACTGAACATGTCACCCCCCGCGACAACACGAGCCGTCGCCAGCTTAGAAGATCAATTGGGTGTTAAGCTTCTTAACCGCACAACTCGCTATGTGCGAGCAACCGAAATCGGCTTGCGCTATTTAGAAGATGCCAAACGCATTCTTGCTGAGCTAGACACTGCAGACGAAACCGCTGCGGGCATTAATGCTGAACCGCAAGGCCACTTGGTGGTTACCGCCCCGGTATTATTTGGTCGGCTTTTCGTGACAGCAGGTATCGTGGACTATCTGAATCACTATCCAAAGATGCAAGTAGATGCGATATTTTTAGATAGAGTGGTCAACTTGCTAGAGGAAGGCATTGACGTAGGCGTTCGCATCGGCGAGCTCCCCGATTCAAGCATGCGCGCCAAGCGCGTTGGCTCCGTGCGGCAGGTTCTATGCGCCTCACCAGATTACCTGGAAAAAAATGGGATACCCCAACACCCTGAGCATTTGCAAAAACATACGATTATCGCGTCCAAAGCAGGCAGCGGAAGCATCGACTGGCGCTTTCCGGTCACGGGCGCAAACATTGATCAGAAAAACAAAGAAAACAAACAGAAAGCGTTAAATTTAAAGCCTCGATTAACCGTTACGACCAACGACGCCGCAATTCAAGCAGCCGTTCAAGGCTTCGGAATTACGCGCGTACTGTCCTATCAAGTCGCGGAAGAGCTTGCGTCTGGGCATTTAAAAATAGTTCTAGAAAACTATGAAACGAATGCAAAGCCAGTACACATTGTGCATAGAGAGAGCCGAAATGCGGCCGTAAAGGTTCGCGCGTTTGTTGATTTACTATCCGCAAACTTAATCAAACATTCTGCACTCAATTAACGCACTTCGTTTACGAGCCAGACTATTCTAACGTTAGCGAAAACCCACTAAAAAACTAGCGAGCTTAGAATAAACTGATTATTTATCTGTTGTGAACGTGCGTCCTCAAGTGCTACGGTTCTCAATATTCTAGGGCCTTGCGCAATCAACATCCGGCTCTCTTAATTGATCTATTATCAAAGACCGGACTTAAAACCTTGATGATGCATTGAATACGAGTATTCGAAAAATGAACGTAAATATAACTCTTGAATCAGAACTGACCTGCCCAGAATGCGGTCACAAAAAACAAGAAACCATGCCTACCGATGCATGTCAGTGGTATTACGAGTGCGAGCAATGCCATGCTTTATTAAAGCCAAAGGCCGGTGACTGTTGCGTTTATTGCTCATATGGTTCGGTGCCTTGCCCACCGATACAGCAAAACAAAAGCTGCTGTTCATGACCTAGCTCAAGCAAAGCTAAGATAGGCCTTCATCACTATTGAGTATCGCTCAAAGTCTTGCTGCAATGACCCTATCGCGCACTTTTAGTTGAAATATTCCTGAGAATAATTTTAAGGCGGTAGCTTATCGGTCCACAGCTCACTTCTACATCTCCGGCTTCTGTATTGGAAGGCTGGAATAAAGGAATCAAGCTTACGCACGTACTCTTGATCGCTGGCGCGTACATCCTATGCGCTAGGTTCGGTCAGCTGTTCGCAATTGAGCCAGGTAATGTTACGCCTGTCTGGATCCCTTCGGGCATATTGCTCGCATTAGCACTTCGCTTCGGCCCTCAAATCTGGCCGGGGGTATTTCTTGGCGCCTTCTTAGGCAACATTTGGGCGTATTTTTCAACAGAATCGGTACAGCACGTGCTGACCGCCTCGGGCTCTGCGGCTCTCAACGGACTTGGTGATGTATTAAGCATTGTTTTAATGGCACAAGTTATTAAGACCTTCGCTGGCACACATCTGATTCTTCGGAACTATCAATCGTTACTATATTTTCTTGCCTTCGGAGTCATACTTGGCCCGTTAATTAGCGCACTATTCGGAAGCGGAGGATTATGGGCTTTTGGGCATATAAATACAGACGTTTTATCTAATGTGTTTCTAACATGGTGGCTAGGCGATGCGGTTGGATCCATCATCTTTGCGCCCTTCATGCTGTCTTGGCTAACGCCAGAGAGGCAGTTTGCGAAAAGCGCCAACATCATTCTAGTTTCCGCGACCGCTTATAGCCTCTTGCTGACATCTCTGGTGTTTGACCTAGTCAACTTCAGCGCGAACATCGAGCATATGCTTTTTATTCCGTCCCCCTTCCTATTTGCGATTTTATTTCGTTATGGTCAACGACTTGTATTTACCGTTCAAGTAGCCGTGTTAAGTATCGCCGTTATTGCTACATGGCGCTCGCTCGGACCTTTTGCCTCGAACTCCACCTTAGCAAGCTTGCTCGAACTCCAAAGCTTTGCCGCTGCATTTTCATTAGCGATATTCACGATTGCCATCATGAATCTCGAAAAAACCAGCAACGAAGCCTTTTTAGAAAAACGCACTAAGGAACTTGAAGAGCTTTATCGAAAAGACCAACTGACAGGCGTATGGAACCGCTATCGACTTAAAGAATACATAAGGCAGGCACTGCAACGTTTAAAGCGTTCAAGCACCCCTAGCGCTCTATTAATACTAGATATAGACAACTTCAAACACGTTAATGATGTACATGGGCATAACACTGGCGATCGCGTACTCAAACAACTAGCGCATACCATTCACGCTCAAATCAGAGAAGTCGACTGCTTTGGCCGCTGGGGTGGCGAGGAGTTTTTACTTATCTTAGATCACGGCGACAAGGCTGCGCTTGAAATCATGTCCGAGAAACTACTGCAACTGATTCGAAACGAAGACTTTGGGCTAAACGAGACTCTCACGATTAGTATAGGTGGAACACTCGGTAAACTGGACGATAACGAGTTGTCTATTGTTGAGCGCGCAGACGAGGCGCTTTACAAAGCAAAACACAGCGGCAAAGACTGCGCTTGTTTTACCTTTTAATCCGACCGAGAAGAGTGGCTAGGCATTCACCTAAAGACTTACTTCGCCCTTTCCCTAATATCGTTTGCTGTCGCTCACTTTAATCCAAATGCGCAACTAGTGCGCCATAGTCCCTCAGATCCTCAGCCTCAGTCTCAGCCAAAACAACCCTCACCCAGCAATCACATCAGTTTATTTGATCTAATCGCTCAATAAACCAGCCTTACTCCAAAAATACATTGCTATATCATAGTACCCAGATCAACAAACACCATACATATTAATACTTAGAGCAATGGGACAATACTATGAGCACAGCAACATTACTTTTCGGAAAATCAGAACAAAACATTTCAAGTCTAGTGTTACGTATAGGCCTCGGGCTTATCTTGGCTGCACATGGTGCTCAAAAGCTCTTTGGCTGGTTTGGCGGCTACGGCTTAGAAGGAACAGGCCAATGGATGGCTTCTATCGGCTTAGAGCCCGGTTATTTAATGGCATTGCTTGCCGGTTCGGCTGAATTTTTTGGTGGCGTCGCATTGATTATTGGCTTCTTAACACGACCTGCTGCCATTGTTTCTGCATTTACCATGCTCGTCGCTATGTTCTCTGTGCATTGGGCGAATGGTTTTTTCTTATCAAACGGCGGCATCGAATTTGCGCTAGCCCTGACCGCAGCCAGCATAACGATCGCATTGCAGGGCGCGGGAAAGCTTTCTGTTGACCACTACATTGCTAAACGCATCGCTTAAGCGATGCCAACCCTTCTTGAGTGCTCTTAAAGTGAACGAGCACTCTCACGCAAGAATCTCACTAACAAACACCGCGGAGCAGTAACATGGGCTTACTCGTAAATGGCGAATGGCAAGACAAGTGGTATGAAAGCAAGCACGGCGAATTTCAAAGAGAAGACGCCATCTTCCGCAACTGGGTCACAACTGACGGCAGTGCGGGCCCAACAGGAAAGTCGGACTTTAAAGCTGAGTCAGGTCGCTACCACCTGTTCGTATCGCTTGCGTGCCCGTGGGCACATCGCACACTCATTTTTAGAACCTTGAAGCAACTAGACGCGCACATAGACGTTACCATTGTTGATCCAAAAATGTTGGCACATGGCTGGGAGTTCTCAGAAGTGTCGCACAACAACCCCCTTGGTGATCTGCAGTATTGCCACCAAGTTTATACGGTGGCAAAGTCAGACTACACCGGTCGAGTCACCGTTCCTGTGCTTTGGGATAAAAGCTTGAACACCATTGTCAGTAATGAGTCTTCCGAGATTATTAGAATGTTCAATTCTGCTTTTAACGACTTGACCGGAAATCAGGACGACTACTACCCAGAAGCTTTGCGTAGCGAAGTCGATACAATCAATGAACTGGTTTATTCAAACATCAACAATGGCGTTTACAGATCAGGCTTTGCCACCACACAACGAGCGTACGACCAAGCCTACACCACGCTGTTCGATGCACTTGATAAAATTGAGGGCATACTCGAGCAGCAGCAATATTTGGCTGGGGCTCAAATCACCGAAGCAGACTGGCGGCTATTTACCACGCTCATTCGTTTTGATGCGGTCTATCATGGGCATTTTAAAACCAACAAATATCGAATTGAGGATTATCCCAATATGTCTAATTATATGCGTGAGTTATACCAGCATGAGGGCATTGCAGAAACGGTTGATATGCATCATATCAAGACGCATTACTACTTCAGCCACACCATGATAAACCCAACACAGGTCGTACCAAATGGACCTGAACTCGACTTTAGTCGCGCCCACAACCGAGCGTCTAAGTTCGCCTAGCCACCACCGGCTAAAAACGAAATACAAACGCGTCATTTTTGGAGAGAAGCATGAGTAACAGAACAATTCTGACAACGCTTGATAGCCAAGCCACAAGTGACGGAGACGGCGTAAAGATCAAACGCATCGTTGCGAACGGCAACATGGGCCTGCTCGATCCGTTCTTGATGTTGGATGAAATCGCGGCAGACGATTCCGCTGACTATATAGGCGGCTTCCCTCCCCATCCGCACCGAGGCTTTGAAACCATCACCTACATGTTAGATGGCGCCTTTACACACCGTGACCATATGGGAAACGAAGGTCACTTGCGCGCGGGTGGCGTGCAATGGATGACAACTGGCAAAGGCATTATTCATTCTGAGATGCCCGAGCAAGACGAAGGCCGTTTGCATGGTTTCCAGATCTGGCTGAACCTGCCTGCCAAAGACAAAATGCAAGATCCGCGCTATCAAGAGTTTGAACCAGACGCAATTCCAGAAATAGATCTTGAGGGTAAAGGTCTCGCTCGTATCATTTCTGGCGAATTAAAGGGGGTTCGTGGTCCCATTACAAATGTGGCGACAGACCCAACTTATTTCGACATTCGACTGAGCGCCGGCCAAAGCCTTGATATTCCAATACCAACCTCTTACCAAACTTTGGTGTATGTGTATAAAGGCAGCATTGCTGTAGCCGAACAAACACTTATAGCTCAACAGTTAGCGCAGTTAAGCAAAGGCAGCAGCGTTCACATTCAGGCAAAAGAAGACTCAGGCTTTTTATTCTTGGCTGGAAGCCCCATTCGAGAACCGATTGTTAACTATGGTCCATTTGTGATGAATACTCGCAAAGAGATAAAGCAAGCCATAGACGATTACAATTCAGGGCGCTTCACGAACTAAATACCGCTCGCCTTGAGCACAAAGCGATACTTCTGATATTTCTGCTTCGCTTCCTAAGCAGGCTTATTTAGGCAGAAAATCATGGTTTCGTTGAATCTATGGAGCGCCCTAAGTATGTGATTGATTGTATTTTTATTTCCACTTGGTAACGTCCCAATACTTAGCGTTTGTTCCGTTGAGTTTTTCTATTATCATCTATCCGCAAGCGACTCAAAAATTCAATCAAAAAAGCCGCGCTTAATCCAAAAGTAATTAATCCATTTACTGAGCCCCCCAATAAAACGGTCGGATTAATGACCACCACGCAAAGCTTCGAACTCGAACGTGCCATGTAGTTTAAAGTTGCATGCCGTCTTTAACGATTATAGAACACGTCAATGCACTCGAAGAAAGCTTTGCTTGCATTGTCAAAACCTTTGTCACTGCGCGCCTACTTAATCGAATTACGTGAAAAAATCGGCACTATTCCGTTGTTTTGTCTTGTTATAGAAAACTATAGCCCTACAATTGAACAGGCCATCGCAATACTGCAATACTAAACCCGTTTACCGCTACCTGAGTTTGAAATAAGAGAAATGACAGCAATTCCTGATAATGCGGCGAAAATTGCCAGCAGCACATTAAAAGCCGAGAAGAACGCACTGATTGCAGAGTATGCAGTACGTAATAACCTTAAAGCTTTCATCCAAACAATGACCACTATATTGCCGTACTTCGTCTTATTCTACCTTGCCATAGAAAGCCTAAAAATCTCATATTGGCTCGCCGCAGGTATTACATTACTACTCTCGCTATTCATCACTCGAGTCTTTGTAATGCTGCATGATTGTGGCCACAACTGCTTATATGTAAATTCACGCGGAAATAAAATCGCTGGCTTTATTTTTGGTGTACTCTGCGGCGTTCCGCAATACGTTTGGTCAAAACACCACGACTATCATCATTCTACCAATGGCAACTGGGAAAAATATCGCGGACCTCTAGCGGTATTATCGGCTGATCAATACGCCGAAATGAATGATAAAAATAAAAAATCTTACGCCAATCAGCGCAGCCTAAAGCTCGCGCCAACGGCAGGTTTCTTATACTTTATTTTCAACCCCAGATTCACCTGGATAAAAGGCAGTATTCAATTTGCAATCTTCTTCTTTAAGCAAAAGCTAAATGACGTTTCTAAACCCGCAAACGCGATCAATGCGGCGTTTAAAACTAATTACTGGAACACTTGGAAAGAATATCGCCATATGACAGGTAACAACCTTGTTCTTCTCACCGTTTGGGTATTGGCCGCGCGCTATTTTGGGGTGGTTGAATTTTTCAGTATCTATATCGTTGCGCTTTCTTTGGCGGGCGCAATCGGCATCGTATTATTCACAGTGCAGCATAACTTTGAAGAATCTTACGCCGCGAGCAGTGCAGATTGGGATTATTTTGTTGCCGCTTTAGATGGCACCAGTTTTTTAAAGCTGCCTAAGTTCTTGAATTGGTTTACCGCCGACATCGCTTACCATCATGTTCATCACTTATCTGTGCGTATTCCTAACTACAATTTAGTGAAATGCCATGAACAATATAAGCATCTATTTGATCGTGTAAGACGCATTTCATTAAGTGAAATCCCTAATGCGTTGAAATACATTATTTGGGATAACCATACCAGTAAGATCATCAGTGTTAAGCAATACGAAGCGATCTATAATACACAGAATGACTAAGTTCTCATGGAGCCTAATCCATCCGCATAATTTGAAATCAGTGTGCGGGAAAAGACATCTTTTTCGTTCTAATAAGGCAGGCGTTTCTTTTTAAAGCCGTTTATATTGTTCTCACTCTAAACAA
Organism: Oleiphilaceae bacterium; assembly: GCA_034110885.1. GTDB lineage: Bacteria > Pseudomonadota > Gammaproteobacteria > Pseudomonadales > Oleiphilaceae > PZPK01. The sequence continues at coordinate 6,189 of JAWUYI010000066.1, read as the reverse complement.
ACAGAACAAGAGAAATGGGCGAGTCTGCTTGTTCTATCGGGGGTAACAGGGAGAGGATGATGGGTGCTTCTCAAGTAGAATTAAACGGGACGCATTGAATGGCACTGCCTTAAGTAGAATTTCCTGTAGGCGGGTCGTCCTCGGCGCGCATGACTCCGATTGGTATGGTGTTATTTTGGAATGCGGTGCCAACGACCATCGCGCCCAGGAGACCGCTCTCTACAGGTGTTCCAATCTAGTTGCTAGCGAATACCTTAAATGACCTTCTGCGCCAAATATTCAGGCGAAATCCAAAGCGGCTTAGCTTAAGGCAGTGCCATTCGGGACGCATTTATTTTTAGGATTCGCTTTCCGTCCTAAGTCTGTCTGCTTAGCCAACAAAGCCGGCTTATCAGAAGTACCGCTGTGCGCTGAAAGCCAGAGGTATTGAGTGCGACTAAAAGGTAATGCTTTAACTGGCGGGTTCAACCGGTCGATGCAGCAAACTAATTAAGCAGACTCCGATATTAGCTGCTGTTCCAGCATCTATTGGGATAGCTGAATGCCTGCTCGTCACCAACATCGGCCGAAAATTCTGACATACGAAAGCATAGTGCGACCGATACGGCCAAGTTATGATTTCAGCGCCACTTTTGCAGAGCTAAGCCATCCCCGTCAAACCGCCAACCTAGAATTCAATGCTTTGATTCAGCTCTGGAATCACGGCATTCCAGCCATCTTCTTTTAATACAGACTGTAGCACCTGTTTGGCGCCCTCTTCTCCATGCACTAAATACAAACGAGGTCGCTGTTCGGTATTAAAATGCGTTAGCCACTCACGCAATTGCGCCTGACTCGCGTGTGCCGAAAAGCCTCCCATGGTATGAATTTGTGCACGAACAACTACTTCTTCCCCAGCCACTTTGAAGGTCTCTGCGCCATCCACCAATAACCTGCCTGGTGTACCTACCGCCTGAAAACCGACAAAAATGACATGTGACTGTTTACGCCATAAATTATGCTTTAAATGATGACGAATGCGGCCACCATTACACATACCGCTGCCGGCGATAATAATCGCACCGCTATCGATGCGATTGAGCGCCATCGACTCATCTGTAGTGCATGAATAACGCAAGGTGGGCAGAAACGTGTGCAGACTTTTCTGCGTATTCGGCTTAGGTTTCGATAAGGTATCGATACTTTCCTTATCCTCATGGTTATACACATGCTGATAACGGTGATAGACCTCAGTGACCGCAATCGCCATCGGGCTGTCTAAATAAACGGCTTGATGCCGTAACCGCCCCTTTTGATACAGCTCGCCTAAGCGAAAAATAATTTCTTGCGTTCTACCAACCGCAAATGAAGGAATCAGTATATTACCGCCATTCTTCGAGGCGTCTTCGATGATCTGTTCAAACTCGTCTAGGGTCTCCTCCATGGTTCGATGTTCACGGTCACCATAGGTCGATTCCATTAAAACCACATCTGCGGTTTCGATATATTCAGGGTCACGTAACAAAGCCGCTTGCGAGTTGCCTAGATCCCCAGAAAAAACCAGCTTCTTTTCTGTGCCTTGCTCGGTAATAAATAGCTCAACAATAGACGAGCCGAGTATATGCCCCGCATCCTTGAAACAAACCTCGACGTCGTCAGCAATGGTAATCCGATGGTGATAGCGCACACCTTCACAATAGCCAAGAGTGTCCATAACATCATCGAGATTATAAAGCGGTTCTATCTCTTCTTTACCTGAACGTCGGCGGCGCTTGTTTTCCCATTCGACATCACGTTCTTGCAGCGACGCCGCATCTTTCAACAGAATTTCTATTAAATCGGAGGTGGCCCGCGTCATATAGATGCGCCCCTCATAGCCGCCCGAAATAAGCAATGGAAGCCGTCCCGAATGATCTAGGTGTGCATGAGACAGAACAACAGCATCGATCTTATCGATATCGATCGGCAAAGGCTCGGCATTGCGAGCCTCTTCTTCTCTGCGGCCTTGAAACAAGCCGCAATCGAGTAACACTTTTGCGCGCTTAGTTTCGAGTAAATACATCGAGCCAGTCACGCCTTCAATGGCGCCGTGAAATGTCAGTCTTGCCATGTAAAACACTCCTATTAATACGTTCAATCAACAGAGCTTTGACATCACCGTTTTAACGTCACAGCCTTAAGCCTTTTTCTTAGGCTCAACTGGACTAGGCTTTGGCTCTTCTTGATCCTGTTCGGTACTGGTCGGCTCAGACTCGCTACCTAAAGATACGCGCAATGGCTTTAACCGAACAATGGCTTTGCTCCACTGCTGCGCTAGGCGAGTTGCCTCACTAATACAATCAATCATATCGGACATTTGACTCACGGGTATACGCCCTCGCGTTGCCTCGAGAAGCAAGTTCGCTTTAAGTTGATCATGATCAACTTGAAGATCATGAAATAACTGCACAACCTGCTCTTCGGTGACAGAAGCCTCACGCCAATCCATTTCAATTAAGCTCAAAACACTCTTAAAGTAAGCATCAATATTTTGATCCAAAGGCATCACATGAATACTTTCTTTATCGCGTAAATTCTGGGCAAGGCGCCGAGAAGATAAAGCACAATTTAAGAGGTACTGGTCTATGCGCATTAAGGTCGTGAGGTCGTGCACGGTCTGTTCGGATATAGCCGAGCTCTGAATATTGACAATAAACTTGGACACCTCACGCGAAAGCACCTTAATGACCTTCACTTCATCCACAATTTTGAACTCTTTTGTAAGCGGCTCTTTAATCACATCGGCACTGAGCGTCGCAACACGAGCAGATATCGAATCGAGCTCCATTGCCAGCGCATTAACCGCCAAAATAGGTGTACTACTAACGGTGTTATCTAGAAATCGAGGATGAGATTCTTTCTCTTCCCAAGACATAAACCGTTTTTCCAAAAATGTGGCCAAACGATCATTAAGTGGAAAAATAAGCAGAACACCAAGAATGTTAAACACACTATGAAACAGAGCAAGAGATGTACTGGGTGCCGCAGGAGCACCCGTCGCGGCTTCAACCATATCGAGGCTTAGCACGCGCACAGGCAGCATAATAAACGCGACAAGTGCGGTGCCCAGATTAAATACAACTTGTGCGGCTGCTACTCGTTTAGCGGGTGATGTCGCGCCAATCGATGCAAGAACTGCGGTAGAGGTGGTGCCAATATTCGCCCCTATTACCATTGCCGCTGCGGCATAAACATCAACCATGCCGCTCATTGCTGCCGAAATGGTCAAGGCTAAGGTCGCAGAAGAAGACTGCACCAGTATGGTAGTAACGACACCTATTAAGAAAAAGGTGATTAAACCTTTGAGGCCCTCAGCGGTCAGCGCTGCGATATCAAGCGTCAACACCATGCCTTCAAAAGCGCCTTTGAGGATATCGATCCCGACAAAAAACAAACCAAAACCAACCAATACCCAACCTAGAGACCCCATGCGATTAGAAGGCTGAGTTATTTTTATCAGCATGCCAAACCCAATGAGAGGCAAAGCAAAAGCCTGAACGTTAAATTTAAACCCCACAATCGCCACTAACCAAGCCGTCATTGTGGTGCCAACATTCGCGCCATACACAATACCGAGAGCTTGGCGCATATTCAGCAAACCCGCGTTCACAAAACCGATTGATGCGACCGTTACGGCGCTAGACGACTGCACAATGGCGGTCATCAAGAAGCCAGAGAAAACACCCCGTAAAGGTGTTCTGCTCCACTCGGACAAGACCTTCCTTAAGGAGGGCCCGGCAGCTAATTTTAGGCCGTCGGTCATCATGCCCACGGCGAGCAAAAACAAGCCAAGGCCACCCACAACGCTGCTAATGACAGTTAAAAGATCCATATATCAACAAGCCTCTTCTTCAGTCTATTATTTTTAAGTACTTCGAAGCTGAAGGTTTACTAAAGTCGTAATCTTATACCAAGTTTAGAAAAGGCAATAAAAAACCCTGCGCTAACTTGATTCAACGCAGGGTTTTTTAGTTTTTAGGCGCTACTGGCATAATACAGCCAGATACCTACATCATCGATTGACTCATCAAAGCTGACTCACGGGTAGTCTTCAAACATTCTTTCGATGGCGAACTTAATGCGAGCCTTCACGGTTTCTTCGTCCAAGCCTTCTTGGATTTCAGCACGCGCAGCGCCCACCCAAATTGGAACCATTGTTGCTGCGTCCACTAGCATTACGACCAAGGCTCCTTGTGGTACGTTTTCTATCATGCCCTTATTCGAACCTTCAATTCGGACAGTCTTGAGCGCTTCCATATCGAGACCAATCGAAAAGGCTACGGCTAACTCTGGCGTAGCCGAGTTCTCATTAAGGCCTTTTGCTCGTAGGTTTTGATCAATCTGGAAACGAACCTCACCATCCACATCAAACGACGGTGGCTCCCAACGGCCAGCTTGGTCGTTAATAATGCCCGCTGCGCCTATCCACCCATAACTTTTGAAACCGCTTAAATCCACCTTAGGGTCAGACTCAGCTTTTACTTCTATGTCTTTTGCATAGTCGGGTGTCACAGCACAAGCTGAAAGCAGCGAAATTAACAGGACAGCAAACCCTAGCTGAATGTTTTTAAACATATTAAATTCCTTCTATCTAAGCATGGAGCTCTCTATAGAGCCGTTAATATTTCTTACCTATAGGCAAATCGCGTTTAGGCGCTTTGCCTTAGGGTTACTTTGCTTTCTTTTTACTCGTTTCCTTTAGCCGTTTCCTTTAGCCGTTCCTTTCACTCGCTCTCTGAACGACTGCATCATCACATAAAACGACGGAATCAATAAGGTTCCAATTACCGTTGCGGCAGACATTCCACCAAACACCGTATAACCAATAGAGTGCCGGCTTTCTGCGCCAGCACCCACCGCGAACACGAGAGGTAATATCCCCAACACAAATGACAAGGCCGTCATTAATACTGCCCTAAAGCGCATCGTTCCTGCTTGCTGTGCCGCATCCACAATGCTTACATTCTCAACCTCACGTTTTTCTTTCGCAAACTCAACAATCAAAATCGCGTTCTTTGTTGCGAGACCGATCAACAAGATCAAACCTACCTGCGCATACAAATCTAATGGGTTGTTGAGTACTATCAAAGACAAGGCAGCCCCTAAAATAGCGATCGGTACCGAAAGAATAACCGATATAGGAATACTCCAGCTTTCGTACTGCGCCACCAAAAATAGATACACAAACAGAATCGCCAAGCTAAACAATAATGGCGCCAAGTCACCCGCCAAAATCTGTTGATACGCCATGCCCGTCCACTGAGCTTCGTAACCATCTGGCAAGCTTGTTTTCGCTATAGCTTCTGCTGCAGCCATAGCTTGGCCTGAACTGAAGCCTGGCGCTGGAATGATATTCACCGTCACCGAGTTCGACATGTTATAGCGATAATTTACGTCAGGCCCAAGAATTGATTGCGTCTTTACAAGCGTACTCAGGGGCACCATTTCTCCTGAGGACGAACGCACATGAAGCTTCGCCAAATCTTGCTCTTCGTTACGAAACTCAGCCTCTGCCTGCATCAGTACGCGATACACTTGGCCATAGCGGTTAAAGTCGTTGACATACATCGAGCCTAATTGGGTCTGTAGGGTCATGAATATGTCAGTAAGAGGAATACCTAAGTTCTTCGCTTTCACTCGATCTACATCAACAAATAGCTGCGGAATGTCAGCGGCAAAGGTACTAAAAGCAAACGCGACTTCGGGGGCTTGATTGGCTGAAAGAATAAAACTATTCATTGCCGAAGCAAGCGACTGAGAGTCACGCCCTTGAAGGTCTGTTAGCACGAGTTCTAGACCACTCGTTCCTCCCAAACCTGGAATAGCAGGTGTAGAGAACGCTCTTACATTGGCACTCGATATAGCGCTGAGCTTACCCTGCACCTTCCTAATAATCGCTTCTTGGTGCAGGTCTGGTGTCGCTCGCTCGTCCCACTGATCCAATGTGACAATCGCAAGGCCGGCATTCGACGACACCGCACCCGAGATAAGACTGAAACCGCTAATAGTCATTACGTCTTTAACGCCGGTTTCTTCACTCACGACCTCGGTGACTTGTGTCATGACTTCGCCAGTTCTATTCAGCGCCGCACCCGCAGGAAGCTGAATGTCGATCATAAAGCTGCCTTTGTCTTCATTCGGCACAAAGCCTTTTGGCAAGATTTTAAAGGC
>JAWUYI010000065.1:0-34257 GCA_034110885.1 Oleiphilaceae bacterium | reverse complement strand
GCTGTACTGAGACTCAACATTTTGATGAGCGCAGGGTTAGTTACATCGTTTCGATTCTTAGAGCGACCTTCTTGCTGAGCGATCCACACATTCTGGTTCAGTTCGCGGTTTAAGTACTGAATATATTCGGATTGGTGCTTTAGGGACAGCAGCATCGCCTTAGGAGAACGTGTGGTTCTGTTTACTCGAAAACACTTATTGAACTTAGCGACTTCTTGGCTTAAGTGATTCTGCAACAGGTTGTCACCAATTGCGTTATGGCAAGTTGGAAAACCATTGCGCGTAAGCGCTAGGTTTATAAGAATTGGATCCATTGCGATGTCGTGATGGTTCGATACAAACACATAGGCTTGATCTTTGCTCAGCGTATCGAGGCCTGATATCTGCATTCCAGACGTCGTGGTTTCAACAATTGAGACCAGCTCTTGTACGATCCAAGCAGTGACATCGTCCAAGGTCTTTGCCCTAAATAATCGCGACATTGCAACGCCGTCGATTTGAAACAAAGAACCCAATAAATTACTTATCGCGCTTTGAAACTCTGGATGAGCAATCGCAAGACCGACTTCTTTATCGTCGTAACAACGTATGTCTTGGAACTGCGAGCGAAACTTTGGGTCAAATAGCATAGATAGAAGTCGATCTTTCACAAAATAACGTTAGTATTGGCGCGTATTGTAATCCTAGCTGACAATTATAAGAAGCCGTTATGACAATCTTGATTCAATTTGCAAAGCCCTTTGAGCGCGGCCGCGTTAAAACTCGCTTAGCTAAGGCGGTTGGTGATGATCGAGCTTTGGAGATTCATAAGCAGCTATGCCTTATCGTTAACAAACAACTAAGGGCGTGGATGGAATATGTAGGTGCTGATTCGAAACTCTGGCTGTCAGTGCCAGCTTCAAACCAACAAGATCATTTGCTGCATAAACAATTCACTGACGCTGGCCTAACATATGACGTGATGCAACCTCAACAAGGCCGAGACTTGGGTGAGCGCATGACCCACTCCGCAAAGATGGGTCTAGTCGCGTCAGACACAGTTTTGATTGTTGGGAGCGACTTTCCTGTATTAGACAATGCGTATATAAACGAAGCGTTAACCGCATTAGGCTCATGTGACATAGTTTTGGGTGCGAGCGATGACGGCGGTTTTGGCCTGATTGGCTTCCGGGACGCGTGTGGTATTGATCTTTATGGTCTCGATTGGGGGACTACTAGTGCGCTCCAACAAACCATAGAACGGGCTGCTAACAAGAGTTTAATTACTCATGTTATGCCTGCTAGATTTGATGTGGATTTAGTAGAAGATTACCAGCGCTGGCAAACCAGTCGCTGGTATAACGGGCTGTAGATCTATTCTTTCGCCCCTTACCCGTTCTGTTCAGGCCCTTAAATCAAGAGCCTGTCGAGTCCTTAGGCCGCTGGGCGCGCATAGAAGTCTAGCACCATGTTTTGCTCGCACAGGCCGCGCATTAGGGTGGCTGTTTGTAGCTCGTCATCATTTTGGGAAATCACTTTTACCGAAAGTTTATCAAGCAAGCTTCGGGCTTGTTCGTGGTCATAGAACGTTTTGTTCACGAATAACAAGTCTCTACAACCCGAACTGCTAAAGAATGCTGGGTTTGAAAACAGGTCTCGCCAAAGCTCCGTTTGTTTTTCAAGCATAATTGAGTGGCGAAGCATGCGGATGTTATCGAGACTGTCTTGTAAATGTCGTGCGCGCACTAATTCATTCAACACGCCTACTTGTTCTTGCTGCTTGACGCTTGGCAACTGGAACCGTGCAAGGCCGTCATCAACAAGTAATTTTAGCCAATCTTCTGCATGGGAATAATCAAACGAAGGCCCGAACTCTATAATATCGAACTTACCAATATCGCTTGGAGCAGACTCATAGCTCTCGCAATAAGCAAAGTTTAAATTTGCCATTTCCAGTGGGCGTGTCTTAGTCAAAGCGTAGCTAAGGTTGCGTTTGCATGAGTCCACGGCCAGAACATTGGTATTATAAAATCGTGAGGCCATTTCGTAGGCGCGTTTGCCTGACCCACATTCAACAATAAGGACTCGGACGTCTTTGTCGGCGAAGCGAATCGGCGTATCGGATGCTGACCATTGACGACTTAGGGCTTGGTAAACGCTCTGTTTAAAAAGAGTTGGGTAGGGCGCCCATTTCTCAGCAGCTCGGTTGACGCCGTTATCTAATAGTTCGCTTGCAGAATTACCAAATAGATCAAAGCGAGTATGATGCTCTGCTGCTAGATCATAAAGGGCTGCTTTAAAAAGGTCTTGTACGCCCAGCGGCCACTGGTCTAGATCTCGATCAAGTAGTTTAACGACGAAGCGTTGCACGTAAAGTGGTTCGTACATAGCCAAAAGAATTATGGCGCCGATACAATTGTCGGTGTGTTCGTTGTGCTCTAACAATGAGACTTCAAGAATATGTCTAAGTGCGGTGAGTTGTGCCTCTTCGCCATCACTTATATGCAGGGCATAGTCGCTTTGGGCTGCGTATATCCCAATGGCGGTTGCGCTTGCCAGTAGTTCATCACGCAGATTAAGGGACTCAGTAGCTTCACTCGAAATGCATCGTCGCACCTCGGTTACCAGCAGTTCAAACTGATCGTTTGCACTAATTCCCGACTCAAGAACAAACAAAAATAGAGGGTCTTTTACCAAAGAGTCTAGATCAACCTGATTCAGGTCGTTCGCCAACTGATACTTCAGTGCTAATAGTTCGCCAGCGAACCGGTTTATTCTTGCTGGGTCGAGTGTATGCACGCTAGCGAGGTACAAAACTAGGTCTTCATTCGATTGGTTATAGCTATTGCACTTTAGGTTTTCTAAACACTGGGCCGTATGCTCTTTAACTAATTCGTCCACCACTCCATATGAAAGAATTGACTGGTAGTGCAGAAACGCAAGGTCGTATTGACCTTGCAGAAGATGCGCGTGCGCGAGACCTTTAAATGCGGCTATGTTTTGCTTATCGATCAGCAAAGCTTGGTTAAAATACGCCTTCGCATGTTCGTATTGCGCACTTGAAAGGGAAAGGTAGGCTAAATTGCACAGCGTTTTTGGGTTATTAGGTTCAAGCTCTAATGCTTTACTGTAATAGTCTCTAGCGCGCGTGTCATTGAATAAATCCGCTTGTATTCGCCCCGCTAGGTTCAATATTGCCGCACGGATAAAACCATTATTGATAACTATATCCGCACGAGCAGCGAGTTCGCTTAATTGTGTTCGCGGGCCTTGGCTCTGAGAGTTGCGTTGTAGGTGGTTATAGTTTTCATTTATTTCAATAACCTCACGCGCCAAATCTGCCTCAAGCTCAGGAGGAAGGCGGTGAGTCTTTACGACGCTAAGGGGCAATGTTGGTGACATTTGAGACATAGTTGGGACAACCTTTTCCGCTTTATACATTGATATTGGTTTATGTGTTTTATGTTGCGAAGGCTGTGCCAACATTATTAATGTGTGACGATTAAATTATTGTTTTATAACAAAAAAAGCCGACTAAAAAGTCGGCTATGTAATGGTGCGGGTTTCACCAATTGTTGTTTGATCATTCCACGCGTCTTAGCGCTTACCTAGTCTACTGAAGTAACTGTAGTACGTTCTGTGGCTGGGCATTAGCCTGCGTGAGAATTGCTAGACCGGCCTGCTGCAATACCTGCGTTCGTGAAAGCTCTGCAGTTTCCGCTGCAAAATCCGCATCGCGAATCCTAGAGTTAGATGCAGACAGATTCTCCGCGGTTATTTGCTGATTTTGAATCGTCGACTCAAAGCGATTCTGAATCGCACCGAGGTTTGCGCGCTGTAAATTGATGGTGTTCATTGCGTTGTCAACAGCATCTAGGGTCGCTAGAGCGCCGGCTACCGTTGAAATGTCGATATCTTTAACCAAGATTCCATTTTCGCCCGCGCCATACTCGCCAACTTCGAAACCAGAGTTAGCAATATTACCCGTGAGCGTTTCTAGCGTTATCTTTCCCGACGACTCAAGGGTAATAGAACCCTGAGTAGTGCCTGCCAGGGGGAGGCCAAGGTTTGCGGCCGTAATAGTAGTGTAGGCAGCAAGGTCAATGTTTCTGCCATCTTCTGCGATAAGCCGATACGTCGAGCCAAATGCTTCAGCACTAACGCCGCTCTGGCCGGCTTTGTTATTAACTGCTGTGATCATCGCGTTCTGAATGTCTGTAACGGTCGCGGTCGCACCAACTGATATGTTTACGGTTACGCCATTCACCGTAAAGCTGCCTGCGTTGACGCCGGTAGCAATGGTTCCACCATTCACGATGTTTGAGTTTACAAGGGCTTTAACGCCTGTCTGCTCGCTTACACGGTTAATCGCTTCAGCTTTTGCAATCGAGCTTTGGTCTGGATTTGCTGTCGAAGCAGTATCAAACGTGCTAAGGGTAGGGCCAACAGGCACACCGTTAATAACAATATCGCCTGATGCTAAGGCCGCAGCGGGTGATGCCGCACTGACCAATCCCGAGTTGTTACCACTAAACTTGCCAACAGCAAGACCAGCATTAAGGATGTCGCCTGTAGTGGTATCAAGATCAATCGGTGATCCGTCGTCCGATACCAATGTGTACGATCCAGTATAGGTTTCGTCACCAACAGCGAGGCCAACGTCTTCGGCATCAATACTAGTATTCGCAATAACAATATTTCTGCCGTCAACTGAACGCAACTGAACGCCTTCCGTCGGGTTGCCGTTGTAGATTGCTTCTACGCCTGTTTGTCCGCTTAAGTTGTTTACTGTTTCAGCAACGCCTGCGAGATTCACAGATTCACTCAAACTATCGTCTGTTACGATGGTTACGACAATACCGTTAAGCGTGATGGTGCCGTTTACGTCAGCTGACGTATAGGCCGAGCCAACCACAAACGTACCTTGAACGGTTGCGGTAACACCGGTTTGCTCAGACACCTTGTTAACTGCTGCAGCTTTAGCAATTGCCGTCAAGGCGTTGTCTGCACTTGAAAATGCATCATCGACACCCGAGGATGCGCCCACCGCTATGCCATTAATAACAAGATCGCCAGCACTTAATGCGGCGACGGGAGGTGTTGTTGCTGTGCTACCTGGCGATGATGAAATACCGTCAGTTGCTGCCGTACCGAGTTGGTCTAGGTTGGTACCTTCGATGCCAAAACTAACGTCTTCACCTTCATTCGCACCTATTTGAAAGGTGACGTCGGTAAAGGAACCGTCTAAGAGTTTAGTTCCGTTAAATGTGGTTTGATCGGCTACTCGCGCAATTTCAGCTTTAAGCTGCTGAACTTCTTCGTTCAGTGCATCCCGATCGGCGCTACTGTTTGTCGCATTTGATGCCTGAAGCGCCAGGTCACGAATACGCAAAAGGTTTTCGGTCATCGACCCCAAAGCACCCTCTGCGGTTTGAGATAGAGAGACACCATCACTCGCGTTCCGAATTGCAACGGCAAGGCCTTGAACCTGCGCTGTAAACCTAGTGGAGATTGCGAGGCCGGCAGCGTCGTCTTTTGCACTATTGATGCGCAAGCCCGAAGACAGCCTTTGTAGCGCAGTTTGGTTTTCGGCTTGAGACTTATCAAGGTTCCGTTGCGCATTAATCGATGCGATATTCGTATTTATAATTTGTGGCATGGTCATCCTCTCTCGCCAAGCAAACAGGCACGTACAAAAATATTTAGATCAAAGTTTTAATCTGATCGTCTCTGATATCACCTAAGGCGAGAACTGTGCCAACTTTTCTTAATAAGAAAAATAAGTAATTAAAACAGTTGGTTATGAGGCGCTGGTGTTTGGGGTTGTTGTGGAGAATAGGAGTTTTTAGATGGCGGGCGGAACACCGTTGCCGCTTTTTCTGGGCTCTTAACAAGATGTAACAATAAAATCTGCCAAAAAGATAAAGTTTTTAAACACCATGCCGTTAAACCTTTCAACTAGTTCGACTGAACGCGATGCATACGCATATTTTAATTGTCGAAACTATGATGTCGAACAGCAGAATGCATAACCAGGAGAGACTATATGCCACAAATTATAAATACTAATATTTCTTCCTTGAACGCTCAGCGTAACTTGGATAAGTCACAGTCAGCACAAGACACTGCGCTACAACGTCTTTCTTCTGGCTTACGTATCAATAGTGCAAAAGACGATGCTGCTGGTATCGCGATTGCAAACCGCTTAGACGCTCAAGTAAAAGGTTTAAGCGTAGCGTCACGTAACGCAGGTGACGGTGTTTCTTTGGCGCAGATCGCTGAAGGTTCAATCGAATCTATTTCTACAAGCTTGCAGCGTTTACGTGAGCTAGCGGTTCAGTCTTCAAACTCAACCAACGGTGATTCAGAGCGAACCGCTCTAAACAACGAAGCACAGCAACTTATTGAAGAAATTGAACGTACTTCTTCAAGCGCGTCGTTCAACGGCGTAAACCTTCTTGATGGTTCATTTCAAGGTAAAACATTCCAAGTAGGTGCAAACGTTGGTGATGAAGTAGCTGTTAGCCTCGGGTCTGTCGGTACAGACTCGTTAGGAGCAGCGCAAACTTCAGGCGTGTCGACTATCTCGTCCAATATTACTGCACGAACAGCGTCGTTAACTCAAGGCGATCTAGTTCTTAATGGCGTTGCTGTTGGTGCAGCTGACGCAGCGGCAGATGGTTCTTCTACTGCGTCGACAGCTTTTAGCGGTATTGCGATGGCTTCGGCAATCAACAAGGTAAGTGATCAGAGTGGTGTGACAGCGGTAGCCAATGCTAACTCGGTTACTGGTACGATAGTAGCTACAGTCGCGGCGGCGGCTGCAGCGATAACGATCAACGGCGTGGCAATTACAATGTCGGGATCTGGCGTCGCGGGTAACCTTGATGCAGACCTTCAGGGTATTGCTGACCAAGTCAATCTTTTTAGTGGTCAAACGGGCGTAACCGCATCGTTGGATCAGAAGAACCTTGAAGCCGGTGTTACCTTAACAGCAGCAGATGGTCGCAACATTGTCGTTGCTGGTGCAACTGCTGCAGCATATGGTATTGGGGCAGCAAACACATACACTGGCTCGGTAACGTTGATCTCTGACGATGGTGGTGATGTTGTCGTTAGTAGCACAACGGGTAATTCTCTAGAAAATGCAGGTATAGAGGTAGGCACCTATTCGGGCAAGCAAGCGATCGCAAACAGCGATAAACTAACAGCGACCGCGTTAGTAGCTGGCGACCTAGTTATTAATGATGTCTCGGTAGGCCGCACCTTAGATACCTATGATTCAGCTTCAACAGCTTCAAAGAGTGGTAGTGCGATTGCTAAGGCCGCCGCTATTAACCTAGTGAGTGATGCAACTGGCGTAACAGCAAATGCAAATGCTACACAGGTGACATCTACCGCAATTACTGCAGCGACAGCGACTGTATTAACTGTTAATGGTCTTGCCATTACTTCTGCAGTAGGTTCGGCTGCGGGCGGAACAGCGGAGCAGGTAGGCTTAACCGTAGATGCAATTAACTCTAAAACTGGTCAAACCGGCGTTAGAGCTGAAGCTATTGACGCCGATCAATACCAGCTTATAGCAGATGACGGTCGTAATATCGTGACATCAGCGCCTACTAACGCAGGTATTGCAGCGGGAACCAATGTGGGTTCGATTTCTCTTTCATCTGGTGGACCAATCGAAATTTCAACTAAAAATACAGCTAACTTAGCAAACTCTGGTTTTGAAACAGGTTCGTTCGGTGGGGCTGAGTCAGGTGTTCTTTTGAAGGACGTAGATATTTCAACTGCTGACGGTGCGAAAGCAGCAATAAAAGCTGTAGATAACGCGCTAAACTCAGTTAACTCTGAGCGAGCAAAGCTGGGTTCTATCCAGTCTCGTTTTGAGAACGTTATTTCTGCGAACGCGATTGCAATTGAGAACTTCTCAGCATCGGCTAGCCGAATCAAAGACGCTGACTTTGCAGCAGAAACTGCCGCTCTTTCAAGAGCTCAGGTTTTACAGCAGGCTGGTATATCGGTTCTTGCTCAGGCGAATGCTCGTCCGCAGCAGGTTCTTTCACTTCGTCAGTAACAAGTAATCTTCCTAACCTAGTGGCTCCTTTGGGGCCATTAGGCTTAGAATATAAACTTCTGGAGTAGGATTATGAACGACGTCAAAGTAATCAGTACTGACTTTGCATTGAAGCAGGGAGCTTCTGCCGCGCAACCGGTAGCCAACGTTGCGGAAAGTGAACGAAATGCGCGAACAGTTGTTGAGCCGCAAGTTAAGGAAAAAGTTAAGGTAGAAGCAAGCGATTCTAAAGAGTCGGTCGTTGAAGCCGTTGCTAGCCTTAATGAGTATGCTCAAACAGTTCAGCGGGACCTTCAGTTTAAGCTTGATGATAGTTCAGGTAAAACAGTGATTACAGTATTGGATCGACAGACAGATACGGTAGTTAGGCAGATACCAGACGACGTTGCTTTGCGTTTGGCGCAAGACTTGCAGCAGGATGAACCGATTAGTTTATTTAATGCTAAAGTCTAGGAAAGCGGCAACTCATAGCAAGAGACGTTAGGGCAATAGGTAAACTTTTGCCCTTTTTTGTTTTTATTTTAGGTTTAGGTTTAGGTTTAAATAGGACTTCTATTTGAACTCATCAGTAATACGCTTGCCCTATACTTATTTAGCGCAGCGGAAAAAAAATGCTTTAGGGCTTGATGTTGTGTTTCGGCAGGAGTCTGTTTTTAGTAGTAGGTAGTGAGAGGTAGCGATTATGGCAAATGTATCTTCAGTTGGTATTGGTTCTGGTGTTCTAACCAGCGACCTCATCGATAAGCTCGTGACTGCCGAAAAAGACCCTACAGAGAAGCGTTTAGATGCGCGACAAGACTCCGTCACCGCCGAGCTTTCAATTTTCGCACAGATTCAGTCGGCTGTAACAGACCTTCGTCTACCCGCGCGTAATCTAGCGAACCCCGATACATTCAACCAGTTAAGCGTGTCGTCAGGCAGTGCCGCATTTACGGCAAGAGCTAGCTCAGATGCTGTTGCGGCAAATTATAGCTTAGAGGTTATAAGTCTCGCTAAATCACAGTCTCTTTCGTCAGGTACCTTTGCGGACTCAGATACAACAGCCATTGGCGAGGGTACTCTCAATATTACAATTGGGGGCCAAACCACCTCGATCTTGATCGATCCCGCGAATAACACCTTAGAAGGTATCGCTTCGGCCATAAATGAAGAAGCTGGCTTGGAAGCTAGTGCTACTGTGATTAACAACGGGAGTGGCTTCCAGCTAGTTATTACTTCCAATAAGACTGGTGCAGCAAATGCCATTGATGTTTCTGTTTCAGATACGGGTGGTGGCAGTCTTGTTGATAGCACTGGCCTCTCTCGCTTGTCTTACACTACTGGCGCCAACGGCCAGCAACTGACGTTGAATCAAGCGGCGACAGACGCCTCGATAAAGTTTAACGGCATCCCAATCACTCGTGAAACAAACACAATTGATGACTTGGTCGCAGGCTTAACGATTGATTTGGTTGGCACAAATGAAAACGCCCCTGCAGCCTTAAAGATTGAGCGCGACACTGCGTTCGTCACAGAGAAAGTTAAAGAGTTTGTTGATTCGTATAACGCGCTACGACAATTGATCACTGAGAACTCTAAAATTGTGCCTGATAACCCAGCAGCCGCAGGCCTTTTGGTTGGCGATACCGCTACACGCACGATTTCAAATCAGATTCGGAATGTCCTCGGTGGCGCTATTGCCGGTATGGAAAACGATAGTGTTCGCAGTCTTGCGGAAGTTGGCATAACTACGGACCGAGAGACTGGGAACTTCCTATTCAACGAAAATACTTTTAGGTCAGCGCTTGAATCTAGCCCTAAGTCGGTTTCCGCAATATTTTCGGAGCAGGGCAGAGCGAGCGATGGCCAGATAGAATTTGTTCGTGCGGGCTCATCGACACTGCCTGGCACGTATGATGTTAACGTTACTCAGATAGCCACTCGCGGAGCCTATACAGGATCTCAGGTAATTGGCACTAACACCTTAATCGACGCAACCAACGACGAGTTTAGTGTGAAAGTTGATGGCATTAGCTCCGGTACAATAGCCCTAGATCAGAAGTCTTACACGCAATCTGAACTTTTGGCCGAAATTCAATCTAAAATAAACTCAGATAGCAGTTTGCTTGCAAATAAGGTGTCGGTTACCGCGTCCTACGATGTGTCCGGTAACCTTGTTCTAACGTCAAACACTTACGGCAACATTTCAGCGCTTGAAGTTTTGAGTGCTGAGCCAGCGGCGGCAGCAAGTTTAGGTTTGTCGGCAGGTGTTGGTGTTGACGGCGTGAACGTCGAAGGGACGATTGACGGTATAGCAGCGACGGGTAATGGTCAATTTCTATCAGGACCGGCCGGGACCGATATCGAGTCATTGCAGATCAAAGTGAACGGCGGAGCAACAGGTTCGCGAGGCGATGTGCGTTACATTGAAGGTGTCGGCGAGCGCTTGGTTGATTTGATCAATAATTTTCTTGGTGTCGATGGCACAATTACTGCTAAAAATGATAGATTAAATGCTGAATTAGATAGCATCGCGGAATCTCGAGCAAAACTTGAGCTTAGAATTGTTAGTTTTGAAGAGCGTTTAGTTCGTCAGTTTACGGCAGCAGATATACTGATTGCGAGACTAAACAGCACGCAAGATTTTATTAAGGGCCAGCTTGATGCGCTTGCGGCCTCTAGTCAGAAAGATTAATGGGGTAATACCATGAAGGCGATAAACCAGTACGCGGCAGTTAATGCACAAACGAGTGTCGTAGACGTAGACAAGCACAAACTTATTGAACTTTTGTATGATGGAGCTCTAGAACGCATAAATATGGCTAAGGCTCGTATTCACGCAAACGATTACGAAGGCAAGAATAAGCTTATCAATAAGACGATCGATATCCTGGCTGGGTTACGTGGTTTTTTAGATGAGTCGCAGTCGAAAGAACTCTACGATAGTCTTTCTCAGCTTTATGCCTACTGCGAAAATAAATTGCTAGAAGCCAATATCAAAAACGATCCAGCGATCCTTGATGAAGTTTCTGGTCATATCCGAACAGTAAGAGAAGGCTGGATGGGTATACGCAAGCAGGCGGTTGAAGAAGGTTTAGTTTAGTCCGCTACGCGCATTTTTCATATTAAAGAAAAGGCAGGTAAACCTGCCTTTTTTGTGCCTAGAATTTAGGTATTTACTAACGGTTCATCGAAGCTTCAAGCGCTGCAATTCTTTGCTCTAACGGTGGGTGGGACAAAAACAAGGCTCCAAACTTCGATTTCCGTACCCCCGAAATACCAAACGCTGTGAGTTGGTCCGGTAGTTCGCTAGACCCTTGATTTGCTTTTAAGCGCTTCAATGCTGCTATCATTTTATGCGTGCCTGCAAGCGACGCCCCGCCTTGGTCGGCGCGAAATTCCCGCTGTCTCGAAAACCACATAACAATGGTACTCGCCAAAATACTTAGCAGGATTTCTGCAATGATTGTCGTAATCCAGAAAGCAGGACCATGCCCACGCTCCACTTTGAATATGACGCGATCAACAAAATGGCCAATCACTCGACTAAAGAAGATAACAAAAGTGTTCACCACACCTTGTATCAAGGTAAGCGTGATCATATCACCGTTGGCAACGTGACTTACTTCATGCGCTAGCACTGCTTCAGCTTCATCCTTCGTCATGTTGCCCAAAAGACCGGCGCTAACCGCCACCAATGCTTTATTCCTATTTGCTCCTGTCGCAAAGGCATTTATTTCTTGCCCAGGATAGATAGCAACTTCGGGCATGCCAATACCTGCGGTTTTTGCCTGATGCTGAACCGTCGTTAATAACCAGCGCTCTTGGGGAGTGCTCGGAGCGTTAATCACAATCGCCCCTGTGCTCTTTTTTGCGATCCACTTGGACATGGCTAAGGAGATAAATGATCCGCCAAAACCAAACACTGCAGCAAATATCAGCAGCGAGTTTAAGTCGAGATCGACCCCGTTAGAATCAAGTATGCGTTCGACCCCCAATATGCGCAGCGTAATACTCAATACGACAATGATGGCAAGGTTGGTCATCAAGAATAAAGCAATGCGTTTCACAGAGTTCTCCATAAATTATTTATAAGGCGAATGTGGGGTTTTCTAGACGTTTATTCAAGTATTATTAAAAAAAATTATGGCTTATTGCGAAATAAAAAAGGCGACCAATGGGTCGCCTAATTCTGAGCCTTAATTACTATTAAGCATCTAAGGTTTGCCCGCCGATAGCGATAGTTCGAGGCTTCATTGCCTCTGGAATTTCTTTGAGTAAATCAATTACAAGGAGACCATTCTTTAGGTCAGCGCCAATAACGCGAACATGCTCCGCAAGCTCAAATGCGCGCTCAAAATTTCGAGCGGCGATTCCCTGATGTAAAAAGTGGCGATCTTGGCTCGCGTCCTCTTGATTACCCTTAACGGTTAAGCGGTTATGCTCACTCGTAATTTCGAGTTCATTCTCTGCAAAGCCTGCCACAGCCAACGTAATTTGATAGCGGTCCTTCTCGAGCGCTTCAATATTGTATGGCGGATAGCCTTGGTTCTTTTGCTCGCCGCGCGAGGCATTTTCGAGCAAATTAAAGATGTGGTCATAGCCAATGGCGGAGCGGTAAAGCGGTGAAAAATCTGCAGTTCTCATAATTTATCCTCATAAAGCAATAATAGTGACAGCCCTAAAGGCGCTGTCTAATGGTAATAGAAGACCTCATGTGAGCGCCTTCTATTACAGTTATGGGGATGCCGAATATGAATTCAAGAAAAAATCTAGATTAATTCTCGCTGCTTAAAAGTGCGCTTGTGTCTTCTCCACCAAACGCTTCTAGTAACTCAGGAATAAGATTATCAAACTCCATTGCCATGATAGCGAAGCCTGCATCGAACTTTTCCGCTGCTCCTTCAGCGTTCATGTCGTCAAGCTTATCTTGCGCGACATCTGAAAACTTGATTCTTTTTAAGGTGAGATCGTCGCACGCGATAAAGCTAAGCGTTTCTCGCCAGCGCATTGCCAACTTTGTTACGGTAAAGCCCAATGCAGTATTTTGTTCAATCTGTTCTGCGCTCAGTGCGATACCTTTATATTTAATGGTGCCTTTGTCTTCGCCGCTAGACACTAACTCTGACTCCTCAGCTATTTCAAAAGCCGCCGGAGGTGTTTCCTGCTCATTCAGCCATGCCGTCATAAGTGCGCCCGGAGCTGTATTAACTGCAGGCACTCGAACGGGGAGAGAGCCAATTGTTTTACGTAAATAACTTGTAAATTCGTCGGCAAATTTGGCAGAAGATGTGTTTATCACCATGTAGCCTTTGCTTGGGCAGATATAAGCATAGTAGCGGACGGTTTTTGTAAACGAACGAGGAAGCAGTTCTTGGGTAACCATCTCCTTTAATTCTGCTTTTTCTTTTCGCGTTACTTTTCTATGTTGTGTATCTTCAATTTCTGAAGCCTTAATCGCGACTTGTTCGTTAACAACGGAAGAGGGTAGTATTCTTTCTTGCTTTTTCAGGCACAGCATCCAAAACTTATCGCAAACATGTACGAAGGGCGCTCCGTCTTGGTCAATAGGTGAGGCCCAACCAAGTTGGTAGCTATCCTGAGCTCCGCACGGTTTAAAGGGCGATTGCCCTAATGCGTCATCAAGGGTTTCAAGTGATGTGTCGAAGGGTTTCGTGAATCGGTATATGTACGTATTTTTAAACCACATAAGGTGCTAACTGCTCTTTAGTTGTTATATAAATTGGTTTGAATTGGAGTCACGTTTCGGTCGCGAACGAGGGGCCTAATTGTTAGACTGTCTCTTTGTTGATCGGTGCGTTTCGGAATTGCTCTATTATGCTGTGCAGGCTTTGATTTGCCAACACCATATTTAATAATTTTTCGAGAAAAATCCTGTATTGTATTGTTTTTAATAAAGTTATTATGAATATTCTAGCGCTTAAGTTTTTTACGACGACTGGCTGCCACCTGTGTGAAGACGCGGTAGAAGAAGTTACTAGGTTTAATGGAATTATGGAAGAGCAGGGCTTTATGATAGAGCTTGAGTTGGTCGACGTTTCGAGTAGCGAGGCATTATTTGCCCGCTATGGTGAGCGAATCCCCGTACTAATGCACGGGGCTAGTAATGAAGAACTGGCGTGGCCGTTCGATGCGCAAACAATCTATGCTTTTGTACGCACACTATAAGACTGATTGATCAAATTACATTACGAATACATTACTAACTAATAGAGACAGATATGCTTTTTTTGTTATCTCCTGCTAAAACACTTGATTTTGAAAACGCTGCACTCACTGAGCAATATACCGAGGCTAGGCTTCTTTCTGAGTCCGAAGAGCTGATTTCTGAGGCCCGAAAACTAACAGCTGAAGACATAAAAAGGTTAATGAATGTAAGTGATAATATTGCCAAACTTAATCAAGAGCGTTTTAAAGATTGGGCTCTCCCTTTCAATTTGAAGAACGCCAAGCAGGCAATATTTGCTTTTAAAGGTGATGTTTATACCGGGCTTAGTGTAGAAAGTATTGGTACTGACCAACTAGACTATTTACAGAGCAAGGTACGTATTTTATCTGGCTTGTACGGACTACTTCGCCCTCTTGACCTAATGCAACCCTACCGGCTAGAGATGGGAATTAAGTTTTCCAATCCTGAAGGACCAAATCTCTACCAGTTTTGGTCAAGCAAGATTACTGACCTATTGAATAGCGACATTGCTGAAGAGACTGATGAGATTGTCGTCAACCTAGCATCCAATGAGTACTTCAAAAGCGTCAAGCCTAAGTTACTGAAGGGTAGACTTATTACTCCGGTATTTAAGGACCTAAAAGGCGATACGTATAAGATTATTAGCTTCTACGCCAAGAAGGCTCGAGGCCTAATGGTACGATATGCGGCAGACCACTCAATTACCGATCCAGAGCAACTGAAACAGTTTAATTATGCTGGTTATGCGTTCTGCCCGTCCGAAAGTAATAATGATACTTGGGTGTTCCACAGAGATAATGCGCCCAAATAGTTAGAGGTTAGGTCAGTTATGAGCATAATGGGTTCTATGTTGTTGGCTCCGAGGTTAGGGCGCTTAGGTGTAAATCTACTTGGCGGCGCTGCGTTTATCGAGACGTGCTATCGGCTTCCGAGCATTTCGGCCATCGACAAGAAACACTTAAATGATTACGGGCCTTTTCGCCTCTGGGTCAACGATTTAGTTTCTAGCCTCAATATCAAGCTCGAAATTATTGGCGAACCGGTTTCGCAAGGCAATCTCTTTGTATCGAACCACGTGTCATGGGCAGATACAGTTATTCTTAATCATGCCGAGCCGCTTAGTTTTATCTCTCGACACGATGTAGAAGAGTGGCCATTTATCGGCACATTTACACAGCGAATGGCATCAGTCTACGTTGATCGTACTAACAAATTTCAAGCATACAGATCAATCCCTAGTATCGTAGAGAAGCTGAAGGACGGTCGCTCTGTTCTTGTGTTTCCAGAGTCTACTACATCAACAGGGGATGCCTTGCTTCCGTTTTACGGCATGTTTCTTGAGTCTGCTGTGCGAGCAGAATGTTACGTTCAACCGGTTGCATTAAAATATACCGACAAGCATGGGCGTACGTTGCGAGAAGCTGCGTATGCTGGTGAAGATAGTTTTGGTGAGACCTTGGTGCGACTCTTGAAGCAGCCAAAGGTCTACGCTCGGCTCGAATTTTTAGAGCCAATTGACGCGAGAGTGCACTGCCGGAAGAAAATCCTGCAATTGAGCCAGACAAAAATACATCAGGCGCTCTACGATTAGTTATAATTCAAGCATAAAAAAACGCCTCAATAGAGGCGTTTTTTAGGTTGCACAAAAGCCAATTAAATTGGGTAATCGCGCTTGTCGTAGCCCTTGTAAAGCTGACGAGGCCGACCTATACGGTAGTTTTCGCTCACCATCTCGTTCCAGTGTGCGAACCAACCAATGGTACGTGACATCGCAAAGATAACCGTAAACATTGACTCCGGAATTCCAATCGCTTTTAGGATGATGCCTGAGTAAAAGTCTACGTTCGGGTAAAGTTGACGCTTAACAAAGTACTCATCTTCTAATGCGATTTGCTCAAGGCGTTTAGCGATCTTCAAAAGAGGATCATTTTCAAGCCCTAGCGTAGTCAAAACTTCTTCGCAGGTTTCGCGCATAACTTTTGCACGTGGGTCAAAATTCTTATAAACGCGATGACCAAAGCCCATTAGGCGGAAAGGATCATTCTTATCTTTCGCTCTAGCAACAAACTCATCAATCCGAGAAACATCACCAATCTCATTTAGCATGGTTAGTACCGCTTCGTTGGCTCCGCCGTGAGCAGGCCCCCAAAGTGCAGCAATACCAGACGCGATACACGCAAATGGGTTTGCTCCAGTTGAACCGGCAAGTCTAACTGTAGATGTTGAAGCATTTTGCTCGTGATCAGCATGAAGCATGAAAATACGATCCATTGCTTTAGCGATAACTGGTGCAAACTCAGCGTCCCCAGCAGGCGTACTGAACATCATGTGCAAAAAGTTTTCGCTGTAATCGAGACTATTGCGAGGGTAAATGAACGGCTGCCCGATCGAATACTTGTAGCACATAGCTGCGATGGTTGGCATCTTAGCTATTAGCCGAAAGCCCGCTATTTCGCGGTCTTTTTCGTTCGAGATGTCCATTGATTCGTGGTAGAACGCGGAAAGTGCACCTACTACGCCACACATGATTGCCATCGGGTGTGCGTCACGGCGAAAGCCGCGAAAGAACTGGTGAACCTGATCGTGAACCATAGTGTGGTTGCGAACGGTGGCGCGAAACGAAGCAGACTCTTCTTCTGTTGGCAGCTCTCCATGAAGCAATAAGTGGCAAAGCTCTAGGTAATCAGAGTTTTCTGCCAATTGCTCAATAGGGTAGCCTCTGTGAAGCAATACGCCTTTGGCGCCGTCTATATACGTAATCTTTGACTCACAAGCTGCAGTCGAAACAAAGCCTGGGTCAAACGTGAACAGGCCTTCCGAAACAAGGCTTCGGACATCAATAACGTCAGGGCCGACTGTTCCTGAATACATTGGTAAGTCGATGGTCTTTCCATCTACCAATAACTGAGCTTTCTTATCAGTCATCGTGCTCTCCTATCTCTTAAATCTTCCCAAAGCACCATCAAGAGCTTGCTTCGGCCTCAAAAAAGTTCGCGCATTATGACAAATACAAATCCATGCGTCATCATTACTCGTCAAAATCTCATCCAATAATGAGTGTCTTTTCGTAACCCATCTGTGAGAAGAGAATTGAAAGACAATTTTGCCATCTATATTGTGCGTTTAGGCAACTAGATTTAGCAAAGACACGAGCCGAAGACACTTTTTTTGTTTGGCTTAGATACGTCGAAGGCTTGTCACTATAGGGTTTGGGGTTTTTTTGTCAATTGATCTCATAAAAAACCACGCGAATGAACATAAGTGTTGGCTTTTGTTTGTATTTGTAAGGGTGACTCAATATAATTCTCGCGCCGAATTTTGTGGGCTAGTAATTTTTGTCATGCCTTCTATAGTAAGTAACAGAAAATTTTTTGGTAGTGCGGTCGTTCTTGGGCAATTTAACGCCTTTTGCCGAACTAACGCCTAAAATCACCCTGTAGCGAAAGCTACTCTAAGAGAGAAAAAGCCGTGGATAAAAAACGACCAGTCAATTTAGATTTGACGCAATTTAGTTTTCCATTGCCCGCTTTAACGTCAATTGTACACCGAGTCACCGGTGTGGCGCTGTTTGTTGGGCTTGCCTTCTTAATGTATGGCTTAGATGTATCGCTACAAAGCGAAGAAGGCTTTGCCTCGATTAAGGAATGTCTAGATTCCATCTTCGTTAAGTTTATTGTTTGGGGGATCGTCTCAGCACTTCTATACCACTTCGTTGCTGGCATAAAGCATCTTGTCATGGATATGGGAATAGGTGAGACGCTTGAAGGCGGCATATTGGGCGCCAAAATTACTATTGCAGTTTCTTTAGTTCTAATTGTGTTGGCGGGAGTATGGATATGGTAGCAAGTGTCACAAGCTTAGGTCGTAACGGCCTTTACGACTGGTTGATTCAGCGCGCGTCGGCGGTAGTATTAGCGGCGTACACAGTCTTCATTTTGGGTTACTTGATTACGCATCCAGATCTAACATTTGCGCAATGGAGTGAGTTGTTTAACGGTACCGCCGTCAGAATTTTCTCTCTTTTGGCTTTGCTATCTATAGGTGCTCACGCTTGGGTTGGTTTGTGGACAATTTCTACAGACTACCTTAAAGCAACTGGTATTCGGGTTTTGTTCCAAGGCATTTGCGGGCTAGTTATGTTCGCATACGTCGCTTGGGGTATTCAGATTTTGTGGGGGTTGTAAGGAATGTCAGGATTAAGAACTCTAAACTATGACGCTATCGTAATTGGTGGCGGCGGTGCAGGAATGCGAGCAGCGCTGCAATTGACGGAATCGGGCGTTAAAACGGCATGTATTACCAAAGTTTTCCCTACGCGCTCACACACAGTGTCTGCCCAAGGCGGCATTACCTGTGCAATTGCAAGCGAAGACCCCAATGACGATTGGCGCTGGCACATGTATGACACCGTAAAAGGTTCGGATTACATCGGCGATCAAGACGCAATTGAGTATATGTGCTCAGTTGGTCCTCAAGCAGTATTTGAACTTGACCACATGGGCTTGCCTTTTTCGCGAACTGAGGAAGGCCGAATCTATCAACGGCCGTTCGGTGGGCAATCTAAAGGGCCTGATAACCCGACACAGGCATCTAGAACGTGTGCTGCGGCTGACCGAACTGGGCACGCCTTGCTTCACGCGCTCTATCAAGGAAATCTTAAAGGCGGCACTACATTTCTTAATGAGTGGTATGCCGTTGACCTAGTTAAAAACCAGAAGAACTCCGTTGTAGGCGTTATTGCAATCTGTATTGAAACTGGTGAAACCGTTTACATTAAGGCGAAAGCCACTGTAATGGCTACAGGTGGTGCGGGTCGAATCTACCAATCTACTACGAATGCCCTAATCAATACCGGTGACGGCATGGGAATGGCTCTCCGAGCTGGCTTCCCGGGCCAAGACATGGAAATGTGGCAGTTCCACCCAACAGGTATTTATGGCGCAGGCACACTTGTTACTGAGGGTTGTCGCGGTGAAGGCGGCTACCTAATTAATAGTGAAGGCGAGCGTTTCATGGAGCGTTACGCGCCTAATTCGAAAGACCTTGCTGGTCGTGACGTTGTTGCTCGTTCAATGGTTCTAGAAATTTTAGAAGGCAGAGGCTGTGGGCCTAACAAGGATCACGTTTTGCTTAAGCTTGACCACCTAGGCGAAGAAACGCTAAATCTTCGTTTGCCTGGTATTTGTGAGCTATCAAAAACGTTTGCTCATGTAGATCCTGTTAAGGCGCCGGTTCCTGTCGTACCAACATGCCACTATATGATGGGCGGAATACCGACCAATATTGGCGGCGAAGCCTTGATGATTGATGAAAATGGTCAAGATAAAGTTATTGAGGGTCTTTATGCGTGCGGTGAAGCTGCGTGCGTATCGGTTCATGGCGCAAACCGTCTTGGCGGTAATTCGCTTCTAGACTTAGTTGTTTTTGGTCGCGCGGCCGGACTACAAATTGAGAAATCGATTCGTGAAGGTTTGAGTCACGACGACGCTAGCGATGCGGATATCAAGTTCGCCTTGTCACGCCTAGATCGCTTGAATAGCTCAACGGGTGGTGAAAGCTCGGTGACGCTAAAAGAAGAACTTCAGAAAACTATGCAGCTTTATTTTGGTGTTTTCCGTGAAGGCGAAAGCATGCAAAAAGGCCTTAAGATGCTAGAAGAAATTGGCGAACGATTGAAGAACGTATATCTTGACGATAAGAGTAATGCATTCAACACCGCTCGCATCGAAGCGCTTGAACTAGACAATCTTTATGAGGTCGCTTTAGCGACGGCTATTAGTGCCGAAGGGCGTAAAGAGAGTCGTGGTGCTCACGCTCGTAACGATTATACAGAGCGTGATGACGAGAATTGGCTAAAACACTCTATATTTAATCCTGTTTCTAAAGAACTGTCGAAGCGTGATGTCAATTTCTCGCCAAAAACAGTAGAAGCGTTTCCGCCTAAAGTACGGTCTTACTAGGAGTCTCATAAAATGTTAGTTAGTGTTTATCGATACAATCCTGAGAAAGACGATGTGCCTTACATGGAAGACATTGAGGTTGAAATCCCAGAAGGGAAAGACCTTATGGTTCTTGATGTTCTGCATTTGGCTAAAGCTAAAGATTCGTCAATTGCTTATCGTCGCTCATGTCGTGAAGGTGTTTGTGGCTCAGATGGCTTAAACATGAATGGCAAGAATGGCCTTGCATGCATTACGCCGCTTTCTGAAGTAGTCAAGAAGGGTAAATTGGTTATTCGACCACTTCCTGGTCTTCCGGTTATCCGTGACTTAGTTGTCGACATGTCCATGTTCTACAAGCAGTACGAGAAAATTAAACCATTCTTGATTAATGATACGCCTGCTCCCGCTATTGAACGCCTTCAAACTCCTGAAGAACGCGAAAAGCTTGATGGCTTGTACGAGTGTATCTTGTGTGCGTGCTGTTCAACTGCATGCCCGTCGTTTTGGTGGAACCCGGATAAATTTGTCGGCCCATCTGGCTTGCTGCAGGCATACCGATTCCTAGCGGACTCAAGAGATACTGCGACAGCGGAACGCTTGGCTGACCTAGATGACCCATTTAGTGTGTTCCGCTGCAGAGGCATCATGAACTGTGTGAACGTATGTCCAAAAGGTTTGAACCCGACGCGCGCGATTGGTCATATTCGGGGCATGTTGCTTCAGCGATCGACGTAATTTGATCCGAATTGGTGCAAACTAAAAAACCGCTTCATGTAAGCGGTTTTTTTTTGCTTAAAAGACCTTAATAAATCCCTACGCAAGTGAAAAAACTGTCTATAATATTGTGATGTATTCCACCTTTTGTGATGATTAAATCGTAAGTCACATAAAAGGGAACGAGTTAGACCACGCTTTGCAGCTTAAAAGGCAACTAAGCGTGTGTGTTTATAAACCTCTGGGAGAGGGCAACCCCCTATCACCCTTGGAAGCCGGTATCATTTTTTAGATGCGATACCGATTGCGTTGAAGTTGCAGCTTTCGAAGGCGAACCCCAGATTCGCAGTTACTGCTAACAAGGCGAGTTATTAATGCAAGAAAGCATCATGGAGCAGCTCTGGCGGACATCACACCTGTCGGGCGGCAACTTAGTGTATGTCGAGCAGTTGTACGATTCATACCTAAGTGACCCGAATAGCGTCTCTGAAGAATGGCGCAGTTATTTTGATCAACTTCCAAGAGTCAATGGCCACTCAGCCAAAGACGTCCCTCATTCAACCGTTCGCGAACAATTCTTACACATATCAAAGAATAAACTCCTAGGTTCAGGTGTTTCTACTCCAGCGAGTGCGACTAGCGAGCACGACATAAAGCAGGTCAAAGTGTTACAGCTGATCTCTGCTTACCGTATTCGTGGGCACCAGGTGGCAAAACTAGATCCGTTAGGGCTAATGGAACGCTCAGTTGTTCCTGATTTGGATCTGTCTTATCACGGTTTAAGCGAAGCAGATCTTGATATCGAATTTCAAACAGGGAGCCTGGCATTCGGCGATGATGTTTTACCCCTTCGCGAGATTCTTTCCGGTTTGCAGAGCACATACTGTTCTTCGATCGGTGCTGAATATATGCACATTGTCGATACTAAGGTCAGAACCTGGTTTCAAGCACGATTAGAATCCGTTAAGGGTAAGCCGAACTATGAACGAGAGACTAAGTTCCACCTTCTTGAGCGTTTAAGCGCTGCTGAGGGTTTGGAGAAATATCTAGGGTCTCGTTATCCAGGAACAAAACGCTTTGGTCTCGAAGGTGGTGAGAGCTTAATACCGCTTGTTGATGAACTAATTCAAAGGGCAGGTGGTTACGGCGCTAAAGAAATTGTAATCGGCATGGCTCATCGCGGGCGATTAAACGTTCTGGTAAACACTCTTGGTAAGAACCCTAAAGCGTTGTTTGATGAGTTTGACGGCAAGAAACTGATCGACTCGTCGGGCGACGTGAAGTATCACCAAGGGTTTTCGTCAAACGTCATGACTCCGGGCGGAGAGGTCCACTTAGCGCTATCGTTTAACCCATCTCACTTAGAAATTGTTTCTCCAGTGGTTGAAGGTTCGGTTCGTGCAAGACAAGATCGACGCGCTGATACGGGAGGCTCTACGGTTCTTCCAATTATTATGCACGGCGATGCTGCATTTGCAGGTCAGGGCGTTGTGATGGAAACGTTCCAAATGTCGCAGACAAGAGGCTACCGAACAGGTGGTTCCTTGCATCTGGTCATTAACAACCAGGTTGGCTTTACGACAAATAAACGTATTGATGCACGGTCTACAGAGTACTGCACCGATGTCGCAAAAATGATCGAAGCTCCGATCCTTCACGTGAATGGCGACGACCCAGAAGCGGTATTATTTGCCAC
Source organism: Oleiphilaceae bacterium (assembly GCA_034110885.1). GTDB lineage: Bacteria > Pseudomonadota > Gammaproteobacteria > Pseudomonadales > Oleiphilaceae > PZPK01. The sequence goes on along the minus strand of JAWUYI010000065.1, from coordinate 11,659 downwards.
GCAAATTGCACTCGACTATCGAAACGAGTTTAAAAGTGATGTTGTGATCGATTTGGTTTGTTACCGCCGTCGCGGGCATAATGAGGCTGACGAACCGAGCGGCACACAACCGTTGATGTATGACGTTATTAAGAAACGCCCAACAACCCGAACTTTATATGCCGAGATGCTAGTAAAAGAAGGTACTGTAAGCGAAGACCAGTGTAAGAAGCTTGCGGATGACTATCGGCAAGCGCTCGATAATGGTGAGCATGTTACGAAAAGTCTGGTCTTGCAGCCGAATACAGAGATGTACGTTAACTGGTTGCCTTATATTGGTCATGAATGGACCGCTCGCGCTAAAACGGGCGTGGCGCTCCGAACCCTGCAGCGCTTAGGTAAAAAGTTAGGCGACACGCCTGATGGCTTTCCTATCCAAAAGCAGGTGCAAAAGATCATTCAAGACCGCTCTAAAATGACGCAGGGCGCACTTCCTTTAAATTGGGGCTACGGCGAAATCATGGCGTATGCGACCTTGTTGAATGAAGGGCATGAGATTCGTCTAACTGGACAAGATGTCGGTCGTGGAACGTTTTCGCACAGGCATGCGGTACTGCACAATCAACAAGACGGTAGTACGTTTATTCCGTTACAGCATATAGCCGAAGAGCAACCTCCTTTCGATATCTACGATTCACTTCTTTCAGAAGAAGCTGTCTTGGCGTTCGAATATGGCTACGCTACTACAACCCCTGACTGCCTAGTCATTTGGGAAGCGCAGTTTGGTGATTTTGCTAATGGCGCGCAGGTTGTTATTGACCAGTTTATAACCAGTGGTGAGCACAAGTGGGGGCGCCTATGCGGACTTACGATGCTGTTACCTCCCGGTTATGAAGGGCAAGGGCCAGAGCATAGTTCTGCTAGGATTGAGCGCTACCTGCAGATGTGTGCGGAGCACAACATTCAAGTTTGCGTCCCAACCACCCCAGCGCAGGTTTTCCATATGTTGCGCCGGCAAGTAAAGCGGCCTTTAAGAAAACCTCTTATCGCAATTACGCCGAAGAGTTTGCTGCGTCATAAGGAAGCGACATCGACCTTGGATGACCTTAGCAGCGGCAGCTTCCAAACTGTTATTGGTGAGGTTGAAGACCTTAATCCGAAGAAAGTGACACGCGTAATTATGTGCAGTGGTAAAGTTTACTACGACCTAAAAGACTACCGCACAGCAAATGAAATTACAGATACAGTGATTGTCAGGATTGAGCAGCTTTATCCTTTCCCTGAGGAAGATCTCATAGAAGTATTAGCTGAATTTCCTAAATTGAAAGATGTGGTTTGGTGTCAAGAAGAGCCACAGAATCAGGGTGCGTGGTATCCCACGCAGCATAGGATGCGACAATCTATAAAAGATGTGAACGACAGTATCTACTTACGATACGCTGGTCGAGAGGGTTCTGCTGCGCCAGCCGGAGGTTACACGTCGGTTCATGTTGAAGAGCAATCACTTTTAGTCAAGCAAGCTTTTGATAACGAATAATTTTAAAGGATTGGAAATGTCTACAGAAATAAAAGCGCCAACCTTTCCAGAGTCAGTTGCCGATGGAACTATTGCGACATGGCACAAGCAACCTGGGGAGCAAGTAAGTAGAGACGAATTAATTGTCGACATAGAGACAGACAAAGTTGTTCTAGAGGTTGTTGCTCCAGACAATGGCGTTATTGAAGAAATTGTCAAAAATGAAGGCGATGTCATCCTAAGTGGAGAGGTGATCGGCAGGTTCAAAGCCGGAGCCACGGGCACAAGTACCCAAGCATCATCTGAAGCCCCTGCGGAAGCAAGTGCGAGCGCCCCTGCTGGCGAGCTTATTATGAGCCCAGCCGCGCGCAAGTTGGTTGATGAAAGCGGGATAGACCCAAGCACTATTACTGCAACGGGGAAAGACGGTCGGGTAACGAAAGAAGACGTTGTTGCTGCGGTTGCAAATAAACCAGCAGCGCCAGCTGCTCCAGCACCAAAAGCAGCGCCTAGCATTCCACAATATGTAGGAGAGCGCCCTGAAAAACGCGTTCCAATGACACGCTTGCGAGCAAGTATTGCTCGCCGTTTGCTCGACGCAAGTCAGAATACCGCAATGTTGACTACGTTTAACGAGGTTAACATGCAGCCGCTGATGGACCTTCGTAAGCAATACAAGGAGTTATTCGAAAAAACACATAACGGAACGAAACTCGGATTTATGTCCCTGTTCGTTAAAGCTTCAGCTGAAGCGCTGAAAAGATTTCCCGCTGTTAACGCATCTATTGATGGCGACGACATGGTTTATCACGGCTATCAAGACATAGGTGTCGCGGTATCCTCAGATCGAGGCCTAGTTGTCCCAGTTCTTAGAGATGCAGATGCGATGAGCCTAGCTACGATAGAGGGAACAATTCGAGAGTTTGGCGGTAAGGCTCGCGATGGAAAGCTGACTATTGAGGAAATGACCGGTGGAACGTTCACCATATCTAATGGTGGAGTGTTCGGATCTTTAATGTCTACACCAATACTTAACCCACCTCAAACGGCGATTTTAGGAATGCACAAAATTCAGGAGCGGCCTATGGCCGTTAATGGGCAGGTTGTTATCTTACCTATGATGTATTTGGCCCTTTCGTATGATCATAGAATGATTGATGGTAAAGAAGCAGTTCAGTTCTTAGTGACGATCAAAGAACTTATCGAAGATCCAGCAAGAATTCTATTAGATATTTAGGCCAACGGCGGAGATAAAGATGTCAGAAAAATACGATGTAATCGTAATAGGCGCGGGGCCTGGTGGCTATGTGGCAGCAATTAAAGCGGCACAACTAGGGTTAAAGGCAGCCTGCGTTGAGAAGTGGAGCAACGACAGTGGAAAGGTTGTACTAGGCGGCACTTGTTTGAACGTCGGGTGTATTCCATCTAAGGCTTTGCTTGAGTCGTCCCACAAGTATGAAGAAGCAAAGCACGGCTTTGATGTTCACGGCATTGGTCTGAAAGACCTTGAGATTGATGTCAGTAAAATGATGGACCGCAAGAACACTATCGTTAAGAACTTAACGGGTGGCGTGGGCATGCTTTTTAAAGCTAATGGCGTCACGTCGATCCACGGCACAGCTAAAGTGTTAGGCGGTAAAAAAGTCGAAGTCACTGACAGTAAAGGCAATGCGTCAGTATATGAAGCAGATAATATTATTATTGCAACGGGCTCAAAGCCTATAGAAATTCCTCCAGCACCGATTACTGATGGCTATATCGTCGACTCAACCGGTGCGCTTGATTTCACTGAAGTACCTAAGCGCTTAGGCGTAATCGGTGCAGGAATTATTGGTTTGGAATTAGGTAGCGTTTGGGCGCGACTTGGGTCCGAGGTAACAGTTCTAGAGGCTCAAGATACGTTTTTAAGTGTTGTTGACCAGCAAATTGCTAAAGAAGCTCTGAAGCAGTTTAAGAAGCAAGGCCTTGATATAAAACTTAAAGCCATGGTGACTGGAACAGACGTAAAGCGCGGCTCAGTCACTGTCTCGTATAAAGACACGAAAGGCGATCAGGAAATCAAAGTCGACAAGTTAATTGTTGGCGTTGGGCGGTCTCCTGTCACCGAAGGTCTACTTTCAGCAGACAGTGGCATCAATTTAGACGAGCGCGGGTTCATCTTTGTAGACGATCATTGTCGTACAGACGTTCCTGGCATCTATGCAATAGGCGATGTTGTTAGGGGGCCAATGCTAGCGCACAAGGCTTCAGAAGAAGGCATTATGGTTGCTGAGCGCATCGCTGGTCAAAAGCCACAGGTTAATTACGAAACGGTGCCTGGGGTCATTTATACAGCCCCTGAAATCGCATGGGTTGGCCAAACTGAAGAACAATTGGTGGCAGACGGTATCAATTACAATGTTGGTATTGCTCCGTTCGCGGCAAGCGGGCGCGCCATGGCTGAAAACGCCACGGCCGGTATGGTTAAGGTTTTAGCTAGCGAAGAAACTGATCGAATTTTGGGCGTTCATATTATTGGCCCGCATGCGTCAGAGCTAATCGCTCAGGCTGTAATCGCCATGGAATTCGGTTCAAGTTCAGAAGATTTGGGCTTAACCATGTTTGCACACCCAACCATCTCAGAATCTGTCCACGAAGCTGCCTTAGCAGTAACTGGACACGCGATTCATGTAGCGAATCGCAAGAAAAGAAAGTAACCGCTAAACAGCCTAGCGGTAATCGAACATTGCAGGAAGTGTTGTTAGCTCAAGGATGAGCCATGACTTTTAAAGTCGAAAATTAATTTTCACTATACGGAATACGTTATGAATCTACATGAGTATCAGGCGAAACATCTATTTGCCGAATACGATCTACCAGTTTCTACCGGCTATGCTTGCGATAACGCGGAAGAAGCTGCTGCAGCAGCTGATAAAATCGGTGGCGACAAATGGGTAGTCAAAGCACAGGTTCACGCAGGTGGACGCGGCAAAGCAGGCGGCGTAAAGCTAGTTGACAGCAAAGAAGAAATTAAAGCGTTTGCTGAGCAATGGCTTGGAAAAAACCTTGTTACCTATCAGACAGATGCTAAAGGTCAGCCAGTCAGTAAAATTCTAGTAGAGTCTTGTACTGATATTGCACAAGAGCTTTACTTGGGTGCCGTAGTGGATCGTGGTTCGCGTCGAGTGGTCTTTATGGCATCAACGGAAGGCGGCGTCGAGATCGAAACCGTTGCAGAAGAAACACCCGAGAAAATTTTAAAAGCAGAAATTGATCCGCTTGTTGGTGCTCAGCCTTATCAAGGTCGGGATCTTGCGTTTCAGCTCGGCTTGAACTCAGCTCAGGTTAAGCAGTTCACAAAGCTGTTCCTAGGTTTATCGCAATTATTTCACGATTACGATCTAGCACTGCTAGAAATAAACCCTCTAGTTATTACAGACGAAGGAAACCTTCATTGTTTGGACGGTAAAATCAATATCGACAGCAATGCAATGTACCGTCAGCCAAAACTAAGAGAAATGCATGATCCTAGCCAAGAAGACGCGCGTGAAGCGCACGCGGCAGAATGGGAGCTTAACTACGTCGCTCTTGATGGCAACATCGGTTGCATGGTCAACGGCGCTGGCTTAGCAATGGGTACCATGGATATCGTAAAGCTTCATGGCGGTGCTCCAGCGAACTTTCTTGATGTAGGCGGCGGCGCGACTAAAGAGCGCGTAACAGAAGCGTTTAAGATCATTCTTTCCGATGACAATGTTAAAGCGGTTCTAGTTAATATCTTTGGCGGAATTGTTCGATGCGACCTGATTGCCGAAGGCATTATCGGTGCGGTCAAAGACGTAGGTGTCAAAGTACCTGTTGTCGTTCGATTAGAAGGAAACAATGCTGAACTTGGCGCGAAAACATTAGCAGACAGCGGTCTAGATATTATTGCAGCAACAAGCCTGACAAACGCGGCAGAGACCGTTGTTAAAGCTGCGGAGGGACAAGCATAATGAGTGTATTAATTAATAAAGATACTAAAGTAATCTGCCAAGGATTTACCGGTGCACAAGGCACCTTCCATTCCGAACAGGCTATTGAGTACGGTACAAAAATGGTGGGCGGCGTCACGCCAGGTAAAGGTGGTCAAACTCATTTAGGTCTTCCTGTTTTCAACACTGTCCGCGAAGCTGTAGAGCAAACCGGCGCAGAAGCCTCAGTCATATATGTGCCAGCTCCATTTTGTAAGGACTCTATTTTAGAAGCGGCAAACGGCGGAATTAAGCTGATCGTTTGTATAACAGAAGGGATTCCTACTCTTGATATGCTGGATGCAAAAGTAAAATGCGACCAGTTGGGTGTTCGTTTGATCGGTCCTAACTGCCCGGGTGTAATCACACCGGGAGAGTCTAAAATTGGCATTATGCCTGGTCACATTCACCTTCCAGGTAAAGTTGGCATTGTTTCGCGCTCAGGAACACTGACTTACGAAGCAGTTAAGCAAACTACGGACTACGGCTACGGTCAGTCTACATGTGTTGGTATTGGTGGTGATCCAATTCCGGGCTCTAACTTTATCGACATCCTAGAAATGTTCGAGAACGACCCTCAAACCGAAGCGATTGTAATGATCGGTGAGATTGGTGGAACAGCGGAAGAGGAAGCGGCGGAGTACATTAAAGACAATGTTACTAAGCCTGTCGTTTCTTATATTGCTGGCGTTACCGCACCTCCGGGTAAACGCATGGGTCATGCTGGCGCCATTATCGCTGGCGGTAAAGGCACGGCTGCAGACAAGTTTGCAGCACTAGAAGCAGCCGGAGTTAAGACGGTTCAGAGCCTTGCTGATATTGGTAAAGCACTGAAAGAAGTCACAGGTTGGTAGCGTTACTAACTTGATAAGGAAAGGGGGGCTTAGGCCTCCTTTTTTTTACCCTTTTTTTACAAATTCAAGGCAAAAAAAAGCGGTCTCTAGTCGCCGAACAAATACTAGACACCGCATAAAGAACTTACTAGGAGTATTAAATGAAATCAAACAAGCCTGAAATGTTTAATTCGTTTCAATGAGTGTAGATTACGCCCAAAGGGGGCGTAGAGTAATCGGCCATAAGGCTTAGTTAATAAAGTGTAAGAAAACATTGGCCTAATTCTTTGTTTTCGTTATATTTTCTTAGGGCATAAAAAAACACCAAGCAAATTACTTACTTGGTGTTAAAAAGCTAAAATATTAGCAGAAGGAATCTCGAAAGGAACTTCATAAAACGGCCTGAATGCTTTAGGAATGTCCTTTTGATGGTGTAATAATAGGTTGATTGGGGGCGTAGGCGAATCGTCCATAGGGCTTAGAGTTTCGTTTAATTTCATTGAAATACCCAATTTAATAGGATTAACAGGCCGAATACAGCGTATCAGTGCCAGTTGATCGCTCGACCAAACATTATTTGAGAGCACGTTCTAATGCGAATTCCACCACCTATAGTCATGATCAGCTTCGGATGCCTTGCCTATGTAGCGCAATACGCCTTGAACGTCCCTTGGATTGGCAATTATAATTTCTTATTCGCAGGTTTTTTTATAATCTTGGCGCTCTTATTTATAGCCCCCTCTGCAATCGCATTTGCGAGAGCGCAAACGACCGTTAACCCTTATACGCCTCATTATTCGAAGACACTTGTTACTGGCGGCGTTTACCGCTATTCCCGGAACCCCATGTATCTTGCTATGGCCTTTGCATTAATAGCATGGTGCGGCTATTTGAATAATTTAATTAGTTTCGTGTGCGTCGCAGGTTTCATTCTCTACATGAATAAACGCCAAATTGAGTTTGAGGAGGGCGCCTTAACAGTAATCTTTAAACAGCAATACCTAAGCTATTGTTCAGAAGTTAGGCGCTGGCTTTAATCATTCACATTGATATACAAGCTAAATTATTCATAACAAACAGAGGAAAGGATAATGGGACCAGGTGAAAAGGTACGTCGTGATGTAATGGGCGATGAATTTGTAGACCGAGCATTGAGCGGCGCGAACGACTTTACTCAACCTATGCAAGACCTCATTAATGATGCGTGCTGGGGCGGAGTATGGACGCGCGATGGGATAGATCGAAAAACACGTAGCTTAGTTACGATTGCCATGCTTACTGCCTTAAAAGCGCCACAGGAGCTCAAAGGCCATGTTCGGGGCGCGCTTAACAACGGCGCCACTGTTGATGAGATACGTGAGGTATTGCTGCATAGTATGGCCTATTGCGGAGCACCGGCGTGCCAAGAGGCTTTTCGCGCAGCAAGAGAGGTACTCGACAATCTAGATTGATGCCTCCACGATTTAGTTTTCGAGTAGATTTAGTACGGGGATGGCAAGTGATGATCACTGGCCTTCTTCAATAAGAACGGAATTTGGCGCAACTTGATTTTTAAAGTTTACTAGTGAAGCATATATTGTACAATGTTGCTCATTATACTTTACGAGTCACGCATTTTTCGCCGGCTCATCACTTGACGTCGCAACTCTCGCTCACACAATGGCAAGCGTTTCGATTTGTACAAAGTTTAGGATCTGATATGACTGATTTGCTAACAAAAGATGCTTCTTACATAAATGGTGAGTGGCACCGAACGGGTGAGATGTTTGATGTTACCAATAAAGCAACGGGCGAAATCATTGCTCAGGTATATGACGCATCCGCCAGTGATGTTGAATTAGCCATCCAGAGTGCGAATACTGCGCTGCCAGAGTGGTCGGCACGCTCAGCGGATGACCGGGCCTCGATTCTAAGGCGCTGGTTTTTATTGATGATGGAGCACCAAGAGGATCTCGGAAAACTCTTGACTCTAGAACAAGGTAAGCCGCTGGCCGAGGCCAAAGGCGAAATTGCCTACGGCGCTAAGTTTATAGAATGGTTCGCAGAAGAAGCGCGTCGAATATACGGTGATACCATTCCCGCGCCAACAGGGGACAAGCGCATAATTGTAACCAAACAACCGGTTGGCGTTGTTGCGTCCATTACGCCATGGAATTTTCCTAATGCGATGATTGCACGAAAAGCAGCTGCGGCGCTTGCTGCGGGCTGTACGTTTGTTGTGAGACCGGCAGAGCTGACCCCACTTTCAGCGCTTGCTATGGCGGAACTTGCCGACCAAGCAGGCGTGCCCAAAGGCGTATTCAACGTGGTAGTTGGAACAGACGCTGCAGGTATGGGCCGAGCGATGACTCAGAGCCCGATTGTACGGAAATTTAGTTTCACCGGCTCGACGCGAGTAGGGAAGCTGTTAATAGCGGATTGCGCTTCCACAATAAAACGCGTTTCCATGGAGCTTGGCGGTAACGCACCGTTTATAGTGTTTGATGATGCGGATATTGATGCAGCAATCGAAGGAGCAATTGCATCGAAATACCGGAATGCGGGGCAGACTTGTGTTTGCACTAACAGGTTCATTGTGCAGGATAAAGTCTACGATGAGTTTGTTCAAAAGCTAGCGCAGCGGGTTGGCGAAATGAAGATCGGCAATGGCCTCGAAGAGGGTGTAACGATTGGCCCAATGATTAGTGAGCAAGCCGCCAAAAATGTAGCGGAGCTGGTATCAGATAGTATCGCACAAGGCGCAAAACTAGTCTGTGGCGGTAGTATTGACAGTGCGGGCCCGCAGTTTCTAAGCCCCGCGGTCCTAACCGAGGTATCGAATGACATGCCCATCGCTAAAAATGAGATTTTTGGGCCGGTATCTCCAGTGATTCGCTTCTCTTCAGAAGCCGAAGCCATTCAGATCGCAAACGATACAGACGCAGGTCTAGCAGCTTACTTTTATACCAAAGACCTTGGGCGCACATGGCGTGTTGCCGATGGCTTAGAGTTCGGAATGGTTGGTGTTAATGAAGGCATTATATCCAACCCTGTTGCTCCGTTTGGAGGTATGAAACAAAGCGGCTATGGTCGTGAGGGGTCAAAGTACGGTTTGGACGACTATCTCGAGGTCAAATACCTGTGTATTGGCGGTCTCAACCGTTAACATACCGCTCGCGCATTTGGGACGAAGCAGCCAACCTTAGAGTTGGCTTTTTCGTCTCTATTTCTTGATAAAATGAAAGGCAACGCTGATGTAATTTCTCCTAATATATTTGGCTTCTTAGCTCTTTTTAATCAAAACTTTGCTAGACTCTCGAACATTAAATCCTTCGTTCGTTACGAGTACCTTATATTGTGTTTCAAGATCTAGACGATAGCCTTCAACGCGCCATTTCCGAAGCCGGCTTTACTGAGCCAACCTCTGTTCAAGTAGAGACCCTTGAGAAAGCGTTAACCGGTGACGACCTTTTCGTTAGCGCCGAGACAGGCAGTGGCAAGACTGCTGCCTATTTGCTCCCGATTTTTGAGCGTTTGCTCGCTAATGAGAAAGGCAATGTCTTCGCACTAGTTCTTGTACCAACAAGAGAACTTGCTCAGCAGGTATTGAAACAAGCGAAGCAATTGGCCCGTTTTACAGATATTACTTTGGGGCATATTGGTGGTGGAACAGACATCAAGAAGCAATCGGAGCTTGTTCGTAACCCAAGTCAATTTCTTGTGGCGACACCTGGACGCTTACTCGATCTTCTCGCTCGTGGATTAGTTGATCTCGACTATGTCGAAACGCTCGTTCTAGATGAAGCCGACCGACTTTTGGATATGGGGTTTAGCGACGAGATTGTCAGTATCGCCCAGCATTGCGCACAACGCACTCAAACCTCTTTCTTTTCCGCCACCCTTGCGAACAAGAACCTGAGAGGCCTTGCCGAAAAACTTTTAGACAACCCTCACTATATAGAGCTTAACCGCACTAGTGACACGCATGACTCAATTGAACGGCAAGTCATGTTCGTCGACGACAAGGCTCATAAGATGAAGTGTCTTATGTGGTTGGTTAAGAATGAAGAATACAAACGCTGCATCATATTCGCCAACTCTAAAGAGCAAGTCGATCAGATTTTCCGCTTGATGCAGCAACAGGAAATCAACGCCGGCGTCATCCATGGAGACAAAGATCAGCGTCATCGAAACCTAATCATGAGCAAACTTAGGCGCGATGAAATAAATGTCCTCGTGGCATCGGATCTAGCGGCTCGAGGAATAGACATAGAAGGCATGGACTTAGTTATTAATTTTCAGCTACCACGTCGTGGCGAAATTTTTGTCCATCGTGTCGGAAGAACGGGACGGGCAGGTAACAAAGGGCTTGCTCTCAGCCTTGTGGAACCAACTGAGTTTAATCTGATGGCGAGTATCGAACGCTATCTTCGCACTCGCTTCAAGCGCCGAACTGAGAAAGAAATTGCCGGAAAGTATAAAGGGCCTAAGAAGCTTAAAGCTTCGGGCAAAGCCTATGGTTCTAAGAAGAAGAAAAACAAGAAAAAAGACGTTAAGAAAAAGTAAGCGGTTCAACCGACTAAACGTGAGAGAGATATGAAAGAAGGTGTGATTATTGTACTAGCGCTATGCTTCGGGATCGGTTTTGGCGCCTACATTGGTGTTAGTTACCTAGGCAAGGGAGAAACAGTCTTAGCACAGTGCGTTTTAGCGGATGTCGCGCTTGAAACAAACGCACTTACTCAGGATCAAGTTATTGCCTTGAACTTCAATACGGGAAAAGAGATTGGACTTCGATACCCGCAATTTTCTGACTTATATACCATCGACAAAGAGTTCTCTCAAAAAGCTTCTGCCAGCTCTCTATGCAGCCAAGTGCTTGTAGCTTTGTCCGATGGCGTCGAGTCCGTCAACGAGTAAAGTAATTCCACCTACGCTCAAAGTTACTTGAATAGACGGCGAAAGCTGTCTTTAAGTTGCTTGCTTAGTTCACTGTCTTTTTCGATATACTTGTCGATGTTCTGATCTAGATGCTTATCTAGCGCAAGATCGACTTCTTTGTCGATTTTGCGCTTGGCCTCAACCTTTGCCTGCGCTGCTAATGTGCTAAGTAACTTTTTCTGATTCAATTCGCAGACTACATCGCTGGGTTTATTTATAGACCCGGAGCAATTCACAGGTATTGCAACCGCCTTAAACTTTTCGTTTACACGACACGCTGCTATACCTTCTTCTCCGGACGCTAGTAGGTCCAAGTCGTAAACCAAATCGCCTTGCGTGACGTGTAATAAACCTGAACCTTTACCGGTAAAACCAGCAGTCGACAACGTCATAGAGTCATTTCTAACCAAACCATTATA
>JAWUYI010000064.1:0-8803 GCA_034110885.1 Oleiphilaceae bacterium | reverse complement strand
TGTTCTTTGGTGGGATTTGGGGGTTCTGGGGAGTGTTTTTTGCGATTCCCTTGGCGACCTTTGTCAAGGCTGTATTTAACGCTTGGCCCACCAAGCAAAGTCTTGTGAGACCATCGATAGAGCTTTGATACGTTATGCATAGACCTATGCTCTCATAGGTCTAACATTTACGCGTCCCCAATCATTAATTTTGCTGGTTGCGCGCTAATTACTGAGCCGCTTGGCTGCTATGGAAGTTCTAGTGTCGCAGCAAGCACCTCATCTACATGTCCCTTAACTTTCACTTTTCGCCATTCTTTGACTAGAACGCCGTTTGAGTCGATCAAAAATGTACTTCGCTCAATCCCTAAGTATTCTTTACCATAAAGCTTCTTAAGCTTAATGACGTCAAATACTTTGCAAAACGACTCTTCCGGATCGGATATTAATTCAAATGGAAATTCATGTTTCGCCTTGAAGTTTTCATGCGTACGTAAAGAGTCTCGGGAAACGCCAAGGATCGTGGTGTTTGTACCCTTGAACGCTTCGATTTGATCTCGAAAATCTTGTCCTTCCGTCGTGCATCCGGGCGTGTTGTCTTTCGGGTAAAAATAGATGACTGTATTCTGGCCCTTTAGTGAGTTTTCTGAGACGGTTTTATCGGACGTAGTCGCTGCGGTGAAAGCCGGCACAGGCTTTCCTAATTCAACTGTTTGTGTCATGTGTAGAAACTCCCTAGCTATTATTTGTTCAAATGCTTAGCGTCTGCGCAGGCCTTAGCGTAACGGCTCAATCATCGCGTCAAGATTTAGATCGTCGCAAAAATCCATAAATTCTTCACGCAAGGTCGCAAGATGTGTGTCTGACGGTATGCGAATATTCATGTTTAGGTTAAACATCTGCGTGCCAGTGTGGGGCGCGCTATAAGTGCCAGTAACTAGGTCATCAATGTTAATGTTTTGCTTAGAAAAGAACTGGGCGATCTCATGCACAATCCCTGGGTTGTCGAGCGCGACAACATTTACAGAGTAAGACATTGCCTGCGATTGCGTCCGTGCATTTGTATGCTTTGTTGTGGTTGTGAGCCCCAGACCATCAGAAATTGCGGGTAAGGCTTTTTCCAGTTTAGCAATGCAGTCCCATGCTCCAGAGATCATCATGATGACGGCAAATTCGCCACCTAAAACGGTCATTCGGCTATCAACAATGTTGCATTGATTGGCAACACAGGACTTCGCTAATTCATTGACGATTCCAGGCTTATCCGATCCGATACTTGAGATCACTAGGTAGTTTTCTTGTTTTTCCGTGGTCATGGCTTCGCTCTTTTTAATTGTGAGTACATTACTACAGTATATTGATAGATTTTCTGTTTGCTAGGGCTAAACATGATGTTTGCGCCCTTGTTAATTATGGCGCTCACGATTAACATACCGCTTTAATTTTTAGTATGCGTCAAAGAGCGCGTTTCATGGGTTGAAACTGCATCTTTTGCATCAAGTGATATTCGGAGAACTCTATGATTTCAGGCAGTATTGTCGCGCTTGCGACCCCGATGCATGGCGATGGCTCGCTGGATTGGGACCGCCTCGATAAATTTGTAGATTTTCAGGTTTCAAATGGAACGGATTCGATCGTGGCTGTAGGGACAACAGGTGAGTCCGCCACGCTAAGTCCTGAAGAACATTGTCAAGTTATTGAACGCATTGTAAAGCGGGTGGCTGGTCGGATTCCCGTAATAGCAGGAACCGGAGCTAACTCTACAAGTGAAGCGATCGAGTTAACTAAAGCGGCAAAAAGTATGGGCGCCGATGCCTGTCTGTCGGTAACACCATACTATAATAAGCCGACTCAAGAAGGGTTATACCAGCATTTTAAAGCAATTTCCGAAGCAGTAGATATTGACCAAATCTTATATAATGTTCCCGGTCGAACATCTGTCGACATGCTAAACGAAACGGTAGTTCGTCTATCGAGTATTCGTAATATCGTTGGAATCAAAGATGCTACAGGGGATGTCGCTCGTGGAAAGTCCCTGATCGCATCTGTGCCCAGTGACTTTGCCGTATATTCTGGTGATGACCCGACCGCCTACGAATTGATGTTGGTAGGCGGCAAGGGCAATATTTCAGTTACGGCAAATGTTGCACCCGCGAAAATGCATGAACTCTGTCGTGAAGCGATGCTTGGCAAGGCTGCCGAGGCTAAGGCGCTTAATGATGAGCTAATGAGTCTGCATGGCGCCATGTTTGTTGAATCGAATCCTATTCCAGTTAAATATGCGCTTTACCTTATGAATCTCTGTGAAGAAGGGCTACGTTTGCCTTTGACTCCTTTAAGTGAGCCTTTGCGCGAGCCCCTAGAACGCCAACTCCGTAATTCAGGACTACTATAACGTCTATGTTGTCTAATGCGCTTTTAGCACGACTACTAGTCGTTTTTGCTGTTGTATCGCTTATTCAAGGGTGCTCATTTATTCGTGATCGAAGTAATGAGTATAAAGACGCGGCTGACAGTCAGGCTTATAAGGTTCCAAGTGAACTTAGCTCAAGCAAAGTTCGAGATAAATATCCAATAGCAGATATCAATAACCCTAAAAGCATTAGCGGTGACTATGTGCTGCCGCAGCCCCCCGATGCGACGGCAGCGCTTAGCGATGCGCCTTATGAAATAAAATCTATCGAAGGCAACACATGGCTTGAGCTTAGTATGGCTCCGAGCAAAGTGTGGCCGCTTTTAGATCTATTTTGGCAAGAGTACGGCCTGCCGACTGTGCATGAAAAGGTCGATCTAGGCTATTTCGCAACAGATAAACTAACAGATGTTGCTGACCATCAGGACTTTATCACGGACCTAGAATCTACTGAGTTCGAGCCAATCGTCATTGAAGGGATTGGATTTCAAACGAGACTTACTCAGGGTGTACGTCGCAACTCATCAGAGTTAGAGGTACGTGCGTTATGGCCCAACCATGATCAGAGTAAGCTGCATGTATGGAATACTGAGCCTGTTAACGCCCGTCTAGAAAAAGCACTCTTATCCCTCGTCGGTGACTACGTGACTTCCGAAGCGGCGGCGAGTAGATATTCGTTGAATGCTGTAAATATCGGCGATTCGTCAAGGGTTAGACTACTCCAAGACGAAGCGAATCTGTCATATCTTGCTCTCGACCTTTCGTTTAGGCGTGCTTGGAACGAAGTGAGAGACGCGCTTAAAAGCGCGGGTGTGGTAATTTCAGATTTCGATCGAACAGAGGGCGTTTACTTTATTGCCTACATTGATGAAGAAGAGATTAACAGCTGGTATACCACTGAATCTAGCCTTTCCGAATTGCGTAAACAGCAGAATATTGAGCTTCGCTTTTTTCCAGATGCAGAAGGTGTCATCAATGTTCGAGCTAAAATGCTGACAGAAGTATTAGAGCCAGAATCACTGCGCGCACTTATTGAACTAGTTTTTGAACATATTTCTTAATATTCGCCTTGCTAATAACAGGGTATTTGACGAAGGGTAAGACAGTGGAAAAAAGATCAGAGCTTTATGCAGGCAAAGCGAAATCAATCTACACAACAGATGATCCTAATTTGATGATTATGTTGTTTAGAGACGATACCTCTGCTTTTGACGGCGAAAAGATGGAGCAACTGGATCGTAAAGGAATGGTGAACAATAAGTTCAACGCATTCATTATGACCGCTCTGCAAAAAGCCGGCGTCCCAACGCATTTTGAAAAGTTGCTTTCAGATACTGAATCACTCGTTAAAAATCTCACGATGCTCCCTGTAGAGTGTGTTGTGCGTAATCGTGCAGCGGGCAGTTTAGTGCGCCGCCTAGGTGTTGAAGAGGGCGCAGAGCTTAACCCACCTACCTTCGAGTTGTTTTTAAAGAATGACGCATTGCACGACCCAATGGTTAACACATCGCTATGCGTTACATTTGGCTGGGCCACAGAAGCTCAGTTAGAAGATATGCGCGAACTTACGTTAAAAGTGAACCAGATCTTGTCTGGTATGTTCTCAGACGCAGGTATGGTTTTAGTAGACTACAAGCTTGAGTTTGGTTTGTCTGATGGCAAGATCGTTTTGGGCGACGAATTCAGCCCCGATGGTTGCCGCATTTGGGACAAAGAGACTAATAAGAAAATGGACAAAGATCGTTTCCGTCAAGGGCTAGGAAGCGTTATTGAAACTTATGAAGAAGTTGGCAAAAGATTAGGTATCGAATTCTGAATTTGGGTCTAGACTATAACTATTATATCAATGGTTTAACCTAAATTCGGGAGTATCGTGTGAAACTTATTTCTAAAAAGCTGGCTATTAGTTCAGCAATCGCGTCAGCGCTTTGTGTTGGCACTACTGTAACTGCGCACGCAGACACTATCGGCGGTGACGTAAAGGTGTCCTACTGGCAAGGCGCTTATAGTGGCGACGTGTTCTCGCGCGCAGATCAACAAACTATCGACCTAGAGCAAGACCTAAACTACGACGATGGTGGCTTTCTTGAAATCTCTGCATCATTAGAGCATCCGATTCCAATTATCCCAAACATTCGAATTAGCCATATTGATTTGGACGAGTCCGCTGACGGAGCTATCAGTGGCACGTTTGAAGGTGTTAACTTTACAGGCGACGTTGAAAGCAACCTTGATCTGACCAACACTTCGGTGACGCTCTATTATGAAGTGTTAGACAACTTCGTATCGCTAGACATTGGTTTAGAAACTAAGATTTTCGATGGCCGATTATATATAAAAGATAAAACTACCGGCGATGTAAGCGACACTAAAATCGATGACCCAATTCCAATGCTTTACGCAGGTGTTTCAGCTGATTTACCTTTAA
Source organism: Oleiphilaceae bacterium (assembly GCA_034110885.1). GTDB lineage: Bacteria > Pseudomonadota > Gammaproteobacteria > Pseudomonadales > Oleiphilaceae > PZPK01. The sequence continues at coordinate 3,983 of JAWUYI010000064.1, read as the reverse complement.
CAGGGCTAAGTGTCGGCGCAGATGTCAGCGCTATTAGTTATTCGGGCGACAAGTTTCTAGATGCAAAAGCCCGCGTGCGCTACGACTTGGGTCTGGTGTTTTTAGAAGGTGGCTATCGTCAAATGTCAGTTCAGGTAGATGATGTTAGCGGTATCGACGTAGATGCAAGTATTTCTGGTGTCTACCTCAGTACTGGTTTGGATTTTTAATTAGTTTTACACGGAGTAGTACGTGAAGGTTTTAATTACGGGTACAGCAGGCTTTATAGGTTCAACTCTCGCTATTCGCTTGTTAGAGCGTGGCGATGAGGTCATTGGGGTTGATAACGTTAATGATTACTATGACCCAAACCTAAAAGAAGCTCGCTTACAACGCCTTCACGCCTACGAAAAGTTTACTGAAGAACGAATATCGCTTGAAGATCGCGACAATATAAATCGCGTATTCGAGCAATATAAGCCTCAAAGAGTAGTGAATCTCGCAGCGCAGGCAGGGGTACGCTATTCGCTTGAAAACCCACAGGCTTATATCGATGCCAATATTGTTGGTTTCACTAATATTCTTGAGGGCTGTCGTCATCACAAGGTAGAGCACCTAGTATATGCCTCTAGCAGCTCGGTATACGGTGCCAATGAATCAATGCCTTTCTCTGTGCATGACAACGTTGACCATCCTGTCAGTCTTTATGCTGCTTCGAAAAAAGCTAATGAGCTAATGGCGCATACCTACAGCCACTTGTTCGGCTTGCCGACCACAGGTCTCAGGTTCTTCACAGTATATGGGCCGTGGGGTCGTCCTGATATGGCTCTATTTATGTTCACGAAGAACATAATAGAAGGTAAGCCAATTGACGTGTTCAACTACGGCAAGCATCAGCGGGATTTCACCTATATTGATGACATCGTAGAAGGTGTTATTCGTACGCTTGATCATGTTGCAGAGCCCAACCCCGAGTGGTCTGGCGCAACACCGGATTCAGCGACCAGTAAAGCGCCATATAGAATTTACAATATCGGAAGCAACAACCCCTGCGAGTTATTGCGTTACATAGAAATTATTGAAGAATGTGTCGGTAAAAAGGCTGAAAAGAACCTGTTACCACTGCAACCAGGAGACGTGGTTGCAACGTATGCAGACGTTGATGCCTTGATCAAAGATGTTGATTACAAGCCTTCAACGCCTATCGAAGAAGGTGTTGCGAAGTTTGTTGATTGGTATAAAGATTTTTATAAGGTTTAAGCGTCCATTTGGCTTGCAAGCACTAAGGTGCTCTGTTAAATTACGCGCCGTTCTCGCGAGAGATAAAGCATTACAGGACTATAGCTCAGTTGGTTAGAGCACCACCTTGACATGGTGGGGGTCGGCAGTTCGAATCTGCCTAGTCCTACCATTATTTAGTTAGAAATATCAAAGGCTTACAATTCTTAGAGTTGTAAGCCTTTTTTCGTTTTTGGGGCTGTTGCCCATATATTGCCCCGATCGTATTTTCTGACACTGTCATTGCTGGCTAAATGACCTTTACCTTATTTTGCGTTACCCAAGTAACGTTACTGATCGCGACCTAACTGAAGTATATCTAGGCAAAAAGATAAGGCTGCCGAACTTCCGCTCCCCAGGCCCGCTAAAAGAGGATTGCAGACGTCGGACTTTAACCATTACTAATGGTCGCTTGCAGACATTAGCCGACCTTGGGTGGGCTCCCATCCTAAGGACTGCTTCAAGAGGAAAGCAGACCTTATTTATCCTGAGAAATGAGCGACGAAATAAGTTTGATAAGATGAGTAAGCGGACATTCTTGATAGACTAGCTTGTGCCAAATTGACGACCTGATGGATTGCTTACGTTTGGCTGGATTGTCTTGGTACGCTGATTTATTCAATGATGGCTAAGAGCACAAAGCTAGAGGTTTTACCTTGCCCGAAATCGTACTGCTAAAAGAGCAAAGCGAACACTTTTGAAAGTTGTGAGAATGATGGCGTTAGAGCAAAAGCGTTCATTGTTGATTTATCAAAATGAGTAGGATTGGACTAACGCTACGGAGTTAAAGCGATACTCTTTCGTGTAACGAAAAACCACTAGGTCTAGAGCAATAGCTTTCCTCATACCTAAACTTCTTAAACAGCGCTATTTATCACCCTAATGTCAGGCTATATTAGATAGTGTAAATATATAAAAATAATAGGGAGAAATTTATGTCAGAAGAGCCTAAGAAATCCAACTTTAGTAAAGAAGAATGGCAAATCCGTGTTGATCTTGCTGCTTGCTATAACATAGTTGCCCACTATGGGTGGGATGATCTTATTTTTACCCATATATCAGCTCGCATTCCAGGGCCAGAGCATCATTTTTTAATTAATCCGTACGGCATGATGTTTGACGAAATTAGCGCTTCAAACTTAGTTAAGGTTGATATTGAGGGAAATAAGGTTAGCGAATCAGACTACGATATAAATCCTGCGGGCTTTACTATTCATAGTGCAATTCATGCCGTTCGGGAAGATGCGCTTTGCGTCCTTCATTTACACACAAATGAAGGCGTTGCAGTGTCTGCTCAAAAATCTGGCTTACTAGCCTTATCTCAGCAATCTTTATTTCCACTAACTAATCTGAGTTATCACAACTATGAGGGAGTGGCGCTGCGTGATGATGAAAAACCTCGTTTAGTTGCTGATTTAGGGGTGAATAATTTTATGATTCTACGCAACCATGGGTTGCTAACCTGCGCTGAATCAATCGCTGATGCCTTTCTTTATATGTATGTCTTACAAAGGGCTTGCGAAATACAGTTACTTGCTCAAGCCGGTGGAGGGGAACTAATCCAAGTTCACCCTAAAATTTTCGAAGGTATGCAGGCGGCTGTTGATCAAGTGACTAAGTCCGCCGGAGGCATGCTCGCTTGGCCAGGAATATTGCGCAAACTTGATCGTTTAGGCGCTCCCTACGGGAGTTAAAGACTTCCACGCACTGTATAACGTTGTGGTATTGTTAGTACCTGATGACTAGCTATCAAAATACTTAGCATCAAGCATCCACAAGTGCGAAACACCAATAAAAAGATGAGCATGCACACTGACCTTGAAGGAGGTAAGAATGAGGGCCCAATTCAATTCTATAGCTGAAAGCACCAAAGAGGACTGGCAGATTATCGGCGGGGAACAGATGAAGTTCATGGCGGCGCTGCCAGATCGGATACTTCAGCATATGCAACTACTCAGTGGAGACTACGGTGGTTTTCCGGTTGATCGTTTGCAACATTCCCTGCAATCCGCAGAACTTGCATCTGAAGCGGGGGAGGATGATGAGTTCGTAGTTTGCGCATTATTACATGATATTGGCGACACTCTTGGAAGCTACAATCACGCAGATGTTGGTGCGGCGATTTTGCAGCCGTTTGTCTCGGAAGCGAACCATTGGATGCTGAAGCACCACGGAATTTTTCAGGGTTATAATTTCTTTCATCACCTTGGTATGGATCGCAATATGCTCGATAAATTTAAGGATTTTGAACATTTCGAGCACACAAAACGCTTCGTAGAAAAATACGACAACCCCGCTTTTGATGCATCGAAACCTGAACTTGATATTAAGTTATTTGAGCCAATGGTTCGCGCTGTAATGGCTGAGCCTAAGCAAAGTCTATATAAGGCGGCTATAGACCAGAACAAATAGGAGCCCAGTGAGAGCAGTAAGCCATTCTAGAAAGAGTAGTTTCTTGGAGTGAGTAGGAAGGCGATAGTAGCGTGAAAAATATTATTCTCAAAATAATAAAATGCCAAGCAAAGGAAAAAATATGAATGGTGCGTTAACGACTATAGTGCTCCCATTAAGTCTGGCCGTTATTATGTTTGGCATGGGAACATCACTGGTAATCGCAGATTTTAAACGCGTTTTTGTTTATCCAAAGGCTGTAGCGATTGGGGTTGTGGGCCAAATTTTCTTACTACCTTTCGTGGGTTATTTGTTTGCTTCTCAATTTGAACTGT
>JAWUYI010000063.1:0-9750 GCA_034110885.1 Oleiphilaceae bacterium | reverse complement strand
TCGACGACTGTGATGGCTATTTAGAAGTGTTCGAAGGCAGCGGTGACAATTGGTCTTATGCCAAGCCAGAGTCTGCACACAGCAATCGCGTAATCGAAACCGCAGAGAAGAATCCAATTTCAAACCTATGCAGCACGGGTTTATATCACTTCAAGCAAGCTTCGGACTTCATGAGTGCCTTTGAAGAGGCGATGTCTAACAAAGGCGGCCTTGTTAACAACGAGTATTACATAGCGCCGCTATACAACACGCTTATTCAGAAAGGCTTAGACATCCGCTACGACCTCGTTCCGTTTGAAGACATTACGTTTTGCGGCGTCCCTGACGAATACGATGCCTTTTTAAACTCAAACCCAATGCAGTCTCGATAGGGCATGCTAAAAAATATACGCAAAGCCTTTATAGGCGCATGCTTTTTCTTTTCCCTCGGCGTTAACGTCGCACACGCAGAGCTAGCCCACATTGCCATAGCCACTAACTTTAAAGCGGCCGCCGAAGCTATTTTTACGGCTTACCAAGATAGTAACGCCGACGAAATTCAACGCAGTTATGGGGCGACAGGAAAACTGGCCAGCCAAATTTTGCATGGTGCCCAATACGATGTATTTCTGTCGGCAGATGACATTTCCAACCCAAAGCTCGAGCCCTTTATTATTGCGACCACAAGGCAAAGCTATGCTTATGGTAAGCGCGCGCTATGGTCTGCGAACTCAAGCGCGCCAGCGTCTTTAGATGAGTTCAGCAAGACTTCGATTAGCTGCCTTGCCATGGCGAACCCGAAACTAGCGCCCTACGGCAAAGCGGCACAAGAAGCAGTAGACGCTTTAAAGGCAAAGGGACTCAGCATAACAACCCAAGTAACCGGACAGTCCGTTGCCCATGCATTTCAGTTTGTGGCAAGTAGCAGTTGCGAATGGGGCCTGGTCGCACAAGCACAATTAATCGCGATCAATAAGCAGAATGAAGGGCTTTTAGTACCCACCACCTACTATTCGGCTATCAAACAAAATGCGGTATTGCTAAAACACGGCGAACACAACAGCACTGCACAAGCGTTTTTGAAGTTTTTAAAAAGCAAACCAGCTCAAGACATCATCCTTGAATTTGGTTACGATCTGCCTTAGCCCCTAACTAAAAGTTCGAAGTATGAATTCTGACTTACAAGCGATTGTTCTTACCTTTAAATTAGCCAGCGTCACCATGCTGATTTTATTGTGCATCGCGACGCCGATCGCTTGGTGGCTGTCTCAAACTAAAAGCCCTTGGCGCAATATCGTATCGCCACTGTTGACGCTGCCAATTATATTGCCGCCGACCGTACTCGGTTTTTACTTACTTATCTTTTTGGGGCCCAACGGTTGGCTAGGCCAGCTCACAACAAGCCTCGGTATCGGCCCGCTAGTGTTTAGCTTTTGGGGGCTTGTTATCGGCTCAATCATTTACTCCCTCCCCTTTGCTGTGCAGCCGCTCGTGAACGCCTTTAAGTCAATTGACCCACGACTGTTCGAACTAGGCGCGACACTTAATGCTAATAGCTGGAAGAGGTTTACGACCATCGCGATGCCTTTAGCCAAACCCGGGTTTTATACCGCGGCCATCTTGAGCTTTGCGCACACTGTGGGCGAGTTCGGCGTCATTTTAATGATCGGCGGTAATATTCCAGGTGAAACGCGAGTGCTGTCGATCGCTATCTACGAGCACGTTGAAGCGCTGGAATATGGTCGCGCGCACGTTCTTGCTGCGGGCTTACTGGTCTTCTCTTTTGTTATTCTATGGGCAACCCAACGACTTCAATCTCAGCCTCAACCTCAAAACCGTAAGCCGGGTGTTGCCCCATGAGTCTTGACATTCATATACGGCACACCAAGGGTAGCTTTGAATTGGCGTTTGAAGCGCGCTTGCCATCAACCGGTATCACCGCGATTTATGGGCCTTCTGGGAGCGGAAAAACAAGCTTACTCAGGTGCATCGCCGGCTTAGAGTTATGCGAAGGCGAGATATCGTTTAACGAGCATGCATGGCTCAACAAGGCGCAACGAATTCCTTGTGAGAAACGCAACATCGCGTACTTATTTCAAGAAGGCTTACTCTTTCCTCACCTGTCTGTGCGAGAAAACATTTGCTTTGGAAGAACTGTCGATCAAGCTGCTTTGCTGTCTCTCTCCGAGCGTTTAGGCATTGAGCACCGCCTAAATGCAATGCCCGACACACTTTCTGGCGGAGAGAAACAACGCGTTTGTCTTTGCCGGGCATTGATTGCAAAGCCTGATCTTATTCTGATGGACGAACCCCTTTCTGCGCTAGATAGCGAAAGCAAGAAGAAGCTACTGGAAGAAATAAGAACGCTAAGCACTGAACACAAGACACCTGTTCTTTATGTTAGCCATGCTATACGAGAAATATCCGCCATCGCAGACCATGTCGTTCAAATTGAAAATGGTGCGCTTAGCCGCCATGGCCGCATTGATGAGATGCTTTCGCAGCCTAAGTTCGAATTTAACGAAGGCGATGCGCGCAGCGTTATCCTAAGAGGCAAGGTCTGCGAAAACTTGGATGAGTGGCAACTGATTCGCGTACAACTTAATGAACCGAACAGCACACCGATCACTCTTACTGCGTCGGGTGAGCAATTAGGCCAAGCATTGCGCCTGCAAATAGCAGCAAAAGATGTGAGTATTAGCATGACCAAGCATTGCGAGCAGAGCGTTATGAATATTCTGCCATGCATCGTCAGCGGCATTCACAGCATGCCGCATGAAGCACATGCTTTAGTCGAGCTCAATTTTGGCTCGCAAACCTTATTGGCACAAATCACACGAAAGTCACTTGCCGCCCTAGGCATTGAAGCGAGCATGCACGTTTGGGCTCAAATCAAAGCCGTTGCTGTACTCGACTAGCGCTGTCAACGTTGTACTTTCCGCAAGAGCGACTATAGTTGTGCGAAATATGCACAATGGGCCTTTCGACCCGTTTTCTCATCCACAAGAGAAACATCTATGGCTATTACGGAAAAGCAAAAACATCTCGTTCAAGACAGCTTCACAAAAGTGGAGCCCATAGCAGATCAAGCTGCTGCGATTTTTTACGCACAGTTGTTTGTATATGACCCGGCACTTAAACCTCTGTTTAAGCGAGACCTTAAAGAACAAGGCAAGATGCTCATGTCCGCGCTGAAATTGGCAGTAAAGTCACTGGATGACCTCGGAGCGCTTGTGCCTGTTTTAGAAAAAATGGCGGTCAAACACGTTGAGTATGGTGTTAAAGTCGACGACTACACACCGGTCGGCAATGCTCTGATCCACACTTTAAAGACTGGCTTAGGTGACGCATTTACACCTGAATTAAAACAAGCATGGATTGAGGTGTATCGCACCATAGCTGACGTAATGCGAGGGAAGGCCTACCCAGATTTTAATCCAGCCACCTACAAGAATACGAAGCACTACAGCACATAATGCGCGTTAACACATAGCCGCTTAAGGTATGACCCCAGCGCGCACTGTAGTTCGCGCCTTTCAATTAACACTCTCCCTATTTTTGAAGATAGTAAGATTCACAAGATGTCATTACGCTTTCCTCGACAAAGCTCGCGAACACTCCGCGCGGCCTAAATGTTCAACCACCCTAGATAAGAAATATTTTATAGGCGGTTCAAGCGCTGCCCGCACTGTGTTAATTTTGGGTCTAAAAATAACAAACAGACACTTCACACGGTAAACACTAATGAGCGAATTAATGTCGATGCTACAAACATGGTATTCCGACCCCATGTTTCTCAAGCTTCCTGTTTTTACGATGGCACTTGGCATTGCAAGCTTTTTGGTACTCGCGCTGCCCTGGACCGTTTTAGCCTGGTTCGACCCAGATTGGGCAAAGCCCTATAAAGTGCAGCAAAAACCTTTTGCCGTAAAAAGCTACCTACCTCGAAATTTATACCTGATCGCACTGAATTCAAGCATCGTGTTTCTACTCTTGGTACTTGCGTGGCCAATTTTTAGACTTAGCGGCATACATGACGGTGAAAGCCCAGAGTGGTACACCTACGTTTGGCAGATAGGATTTTTTATTTTCTTAGACGATTTTTTATATTACTGGATGCACCGAACAATGCATGAAAACAAATGGCTGCTGAAACATGTGCATTCGGTTCATCATAAAGTACGCAACCCAAGCGCCATTGCGGGTAACTACTTTCATTGGATTGAGCTCGCACTAACCGCTGGTCTTGCCCTGCTGGGCCCAATTCTTTTATCGAGCCATATTTACGTGGTGTACGTTTGGTTCATTTGGAGACAATGGGAAGCGGTAGACGGGCACTGCGGCTACAGCTATAAATGGAACCCTATGGCACTGTTTCCGTTTTATCATGGATCAGAGTTTCATGATGCACATCACGAGTATTACAAAGGGAACTATTCAGGTTTCTTGCCGATATGGGACAAGTGGTTCAACACCCAAACAGTTAAAAAGTAAGCAAGACGGCTATTCGCCTCGACTAAGATTTATATTGACGAACATAGCCCTGTAATTCCGTCACCAACTGGTCGACCTTCTCTGCTTCATCCGCGGTACTTTGAGCAATTACCGTATTCTGTTCTGACAAAGTACTTACAGCGGTAATGCTCTGAGTAATATCTTCCGAAACTGCGTATTGCTCGGTTGCGGCAGAAGACACTTGGTCATTCATTGCGCGTATCGTTGCGATCTGTTCACTGATCTGCGCCAGCGCTTCACGCATTTTATCGACACCAGAAACACTTGCTTCTGCTTCTTTAACGCCCGCGTTCGTCGCTTCCTGAGCGCTTCGGATATCTTCTTGCAGAGTATGAATGGTGTTTTGAATTTCTTCGGTCGAATGGTGTGTCTTCTGGGCCAGCGAACGCACTTCATCGGCCACCACTGCAAAGCCCCGCCCCTGCTCGCCGGCTCTTGCCGCTTCAATTGCGGCATTAAGCGCGAGCAAGTTAGTTTGCTCTGCAATGTCCGTAATTACCTGTAAAACACGCCCAATCTGCTCTCCTGAAGAGCTCACTTTACTTAGGGTTTCTTCGATGCTTCCTATGCTATTCGCCAATGCGGAAATACGCTCGACGCGCTGTTCAACCAATTTTTGTCCATGCACCGAAACGCTCTCAGCTTCACTGCTCGATGCAGCCGTTTGCTCGGCACTGCTCGACACCTCGTTAGAGGTCGCATTCAACTGTTCCGCGGCACTCGCGATCGATTGACTTTGGGCTTGCTGGTCGGCACTGGCAGCCAAACCATTTTTGGTCTGCTCATGCAGCACCTGCGAAGAGCTCATAAGCTTAGTAGAGATATCCGACAAGTAGGCCACCGAGCCTTGAAACTTATCTAACAAGGCATTGATGGCCCGAGCACTTTGCCCAATCTCGTCACGCCCTTTCACTGGAACCCGCAAGGTTAAATCGGACGTTTCATTGATATTCTCCAAGCATTCTTGAAATGCCACAATCGGCCGAGTCAGTTGCCTAGAAAATAAGTAACTCGTCAGCACTGCAAACACTAAAACCACGAAGGACACCACACCAGAGATCTGTACGATCGACTCAAACAAAGCCTCACTCGATGCAAAGGCTTCTTCGGCATCTATCTCACTCATAATTGCCCAATCAAGACCCTCAATATTTATGGGCGCATAAGCCGACAAGACAGAGACATTCCGATAGTCATCAAAAATAGCAAAGCTCTTTTCGCCGTTAAGTGCAGACTCTGTCCCGAACGTCTTAACTTCCTGAAGCCCTATCGTGGTTTGCTTAGCCTCTATGGTACTTAATAGGTTCGAATCAATGCCCGGCAAAGCCGCCATCATCTCATGGTAGCCGCTGGGGTCTTCAATAAGAAACCGACTCAGACTGCGCATTTTATAATCGGTGCCGACGAGATAGGTCTCACCTGATTCTCCTAGCCCACTTTCAGCCCATTTCTGATCGTGCGTCATAATGGCGTTGATACGATCAATCGGCATTTGGAAAATCAAGACGCCAAGTTTTTGATCACCATCAAAAATAGGCGACGCGATAAACGCGGCAGGATCTTGGTAAGAAGGCAAGTAAGGGCTGAAATCTTCAATTACAAAAAAGTCGTTTTTGCTCGCTTGAGCCGCCTGATTAAACGCCCGAGCAATGCCACTTTTTGCGTAAGGCCCATCTTTTAAAGACGTCGTGAAATCTAGCTCCTTGAACACCGAATACACGATATCGCCGCTTTCATGATCGACGAGAAAAATATCGTAATACTCAAAACGCTTTAAATAATCTCGAATAGGTGGATGATAAATTTTGTGCAGGTTTGAATACAGCGTGCCATCGCCAAGCTCTTCCAAGGCGTCTTTCTCACCTAGCGCTTTCGGGTTATTCGAAATAAAGGCGTATTGTAAAGAAATGGAGTCATCATCAAGGCTCGAAACTAGAGGCGCAATATCGACCGAAGCGCCGGCATTTTTGGCTTTAAACTGCTTTGCAAACTGTTCCGAGTAATAACGTTTAAGCGATTCGCGCTGTGCCGCGACATTAGACTCTGCATCGCTCTGCTGCCGAAACCACACGAAGGCTTGTTTGAACTCCCTCATTGCATTCACGATCATGCGATCTTTCGAAAAGCTCAAGACCTGACTTTCGATCGTTTGGAAGTACGCTTCGACCTGACTTTTTTTGATATCGCGAATCGAAACTAAATGTTCCTCAGTTTGCTCATGCAAGGCATCACGACCATCATGATACGCTCCGAAACCTAATATCAGACTCAAGGCAACAACGGGCACTACAGATAAAAACAACGCGACCATCAAAAATTTATGCCTAATTTTCATAACGAAAAGTCCGTAAAATAAAGCTTATTAATAGTACAAACTTAGTTTTTTACCAGTATATAAGGGCGGTTTGGTGGTCGAAGCCAAGCTAGCATGGACGCTAAAAGTAGAAGGTAACGATGCTCTAACATTAAATGAGATCACATGAAATGAGGTGAAAATCAGAACTAAATTGCGGTTGAGTGTTGATTGAGCGGAAAATCGAATCACCAAGATTAGTGAGCCCTCTACCTAGTAGATAGAAAGACCTAGACAAGGCAGAAGAAAAAACCAAGCATAGAGCGTGAAAGATAGAGAAAAAAGGCGGCCAGTCCCCGGGCCGCCGCAGTCATCCTTGACTTAAGTTCCTTGTAAACTTTTCGCCTGAAAAATTTGGATACTCTCGCACTTACTTTATAATTTTAATTTGCAAAATACATGTCGTCGAAATATTGCTGTAAAGCACTGAACGTGGCGTATTCCTCGTCACTGTTAAGTTCAAATAGTTTCTTGCCTGTAATGATTTTCATAGCACTCACCTTTTGATAGTAATAACAGAAGCAAATTTGTAAGCAGACAAATAACGCCGATCGACTTACCTTCGGTTTTTATAACTGCATAATTTCGGCCAACTTGCGTAATAATATATTTACGATTAAAAACAGCAACTTAAAGATCCTCCCGCACTATCGCTCTATTTCAGGTTTGCACACAGATTGAACATAACAGCGTTTGAGTGCACCATTAGCTACCAAGGTATCAACAAGAAGACCTGCTGGGCCCAGCCAACTCACACATCGAGAAGTTCAATGAAAATACTAATTTTTGGCGCAGGCTCCACCGGCTGTTTTATCGGTGCACACTGCATTAACGCAGGGTTCGACACGACTTTTTTATGCCGCCCTCGCATCAAATCTGCCATCGAAGACGCTAAGCAAATCAGCATGAGCGACTACCAAGGAACAACGTTTACCACGCCCCCTCCAAATCTAATAACCGAACTTGAAGATGCACGCTTCGATCTATGCTTCGTCACACTAAAGTGCCACCAGTTAGCAACGGCCTCAGCACAGCTAAAACAACTTTCAGAACAAGGCTGTGAGCTTCATTTTCTGCAAAATGGCTTAGGCAGCTTCGAGGAAATTTCTGCTTCGCTAAATTTAAAAAGCAGCTTTTCAGGCATCGTGCCGTTTAATGTGGTTAGCCTTGAGAATGCAAGCTTCCACCAAGGCACCGAAGGCATATTGCAGTTGCAAGAAACAACCAACACACTCTCGCTACAAAAAGCCTTTAGAAAGGTAGATTACGACTGTAGTTTAGAGGTCGACATGGGCCCGATTATTCATGGCAAACTGCTGCTAAACCTCAACAATGCGCTCAACGCCATTGCAGACATTCCTCTCAAGCAAGAACTCGAAAATGCTCAATATAGACGGGTTATCGCCGCAGCAATGGACGAATGGTTGGCGATATGTGCGCGTATGCAGCAAAGCTTAAAAACGGATAGCCCCATTGCGGCGAAACACATTCCAAAAGTATTGCGCTTACCAACGTGGCTGTTCAAACTCGTTGCGCGCAGAATGCTCACGATCGACCCGATTGCGCGCTCATCTATGTGGGAAGACATTCAGGCAAATCGAAAGACTGAAATTTCTTACCTGAATGGAGCTGTGGTTGAATTAGGCGCCGAGCTTAATATTGATTGCCCAGTGAATGCAGAGATAGCAACACAGATACGCGCGCTAGAGGCGGGAAAAGAAGCCGACTTTAATGCCATTTATAGGCTTTGTTGAGATCGTTTTAAAAGGCTTAGTTTGCCGGATCAACGAGTTTCGAGTTAGAAGCATTCAAACGAAACCAACCGGCAATGCTGAAACGTTCACGCTTGGCAGCGAGCACTTCATGCGGAAATTCTTCACTCAGAAATATAACCAGTGTCGACGCTTTCGGCTGCACGCGCGCAAGCTCTTGGCTCGCTTCATCATAAATCACCAACTCGCCACCCCAGTCGCTCTGCCATTCTGAATTAAGATAAGCAACCGTGGATAAAATTCGGTTCGCCTGCCCTGTAAATGCATCTTTATGCTTCTCGTAAAATGCCCCTACAGGGTAACTCGCATAGTGACTTTCGTAGGAATGCAAACCTAGGTACAAACGACGGTTTAGATAGCCCTGTAACTCATCCATGAAAGCCAGCCAAGACGCTTGAGCGTCAGTTTCACCGTCAATCCACATAATGGAGTCGCCGCGAACTGTATCATCAACCTGAAACTCTGCTCCGCGACCCACACCTGCCCGCTTCAGCTTACTACGTTGCTTCTCTCGCACATCACTCAGCAACCCCGACACTAAGGCCTGAGGCAAAAGGCCCGAAGCGACATAGTATCCATCTTGCGCGAGCGCCTGCGCTATAGACTCAAGCTGCTCACTATTAAAACCGGCTTCTTGCACACAAACCTCTAATTAATATTTCTCATGCCTTAGGCAGTCTTCCTGACACACATAAAAAAGCCCGGCTACTTTAAAGTTTTTATAGTAGCCGGGCCTTATATGTCGAACTCTATCCTTACGAGAAGGTGTCGATCAAATTATTCAAGGTTGCGCTTGGGCGCATCGCCTTGTTAACAAGCTCTTGGTCTGGATTGTAATAGCCACCGATATCCACCGGATGACCTTGATCAACCACGAGTTCTTCCATGATTTTCGCTTCATTGTCACGTAGCTTTTTAGATAACTCTGAGAACTTAGTCTTAAGCGCTGCATCCTCGTCTTGCGCTGCAAGTGCTTCAGCCCAGTACAAAGCTAGATAGAAGTGACTGCCTCGGTTATCTATTTCACCAACACGTCGAGAAGGCGACTTATTCTCGTCTAGAAATACTTCCGTCGCCTTATCTAAGGTTTCGCCAAGTACTTTAGCTCTAAGGTTATCCGTTTTGTTGCCT
>JAWUYI010000062.1:0-15663 GCA_034110885.1 Oleiphilaceae bacterium | reverse complement strand
ACCTGCGCCATTTAGACCCAAAACACCTATCTTGGCGCCAGGAAAGAAAGACAGCGAAATATCTTTCAGGATTTCCCTTTTAGGTGGGACGACTTTTCCCACTCGATTCATGGTGAATACGAATTGTGCCATTTTTGCTTCCTCTAAGATCAAAAACGCTTCGCCGAGCACGGCAATGCTGAGGCGATAGATTGGGCGCAAGTTAGCCGAAATTCGGTTTCTAAGCAAACTTGACGAAGTTTAGACCGATTTAAGCTTAATCAGCGTATAAATGTAGATGATGTTACCAAGATAATCGTTTAAAATGGCGCGTTTTTTGAGCAAGGCTTAAACGATTCGTTGCAGTAATGCCCGATCAATGTGCCAAGCAGTCGTTTTTTAAGAGCAAGAGGCAAACTATGTTTACGCGAGATATGACCATCGCTGGTTTTGATGATGAACTGCTTTCGGCAATCGATGCCGAGTCAAAGCGCCAAGAAGATCACATAGAGTTGATCGCTTCAGAGAACTATACAAGTCCCCGCGTTATGGAAGCTCAGGGTTCATACCTGACGAACAAATACGCAGAGGGCTACCCTGGTAAGCGTTACTACGGTGGTTGTGAGCATGTAGATGTAGTCGAGCAGTTAGCGATTGATCGCGCAAAATCATTGTTCGATGCAGATTATGCGAACGTTCAGCCCCACTCTGGTTCCTCTGCGAACGCCGCCGTATTTATGGCGTTGTGTAAGCCAGGCGACACAGTTTTAGGCATGAGTCTCGCTCATGGTGGTCACTTGACCCATGGGGCATCGGTAAGCTTTTCTGGTCGAATTTATAATGCTGTTCAGTACGGTTTAAATGAGCAGACAGGCGAGATTGATTACGAGCAAGTCGAAGCATTGGCCAAAGAACACAAGCCTAAGATGATTATCGCCGGTTTTTCAGCGTATTCGCGAGTGGTTGACTGGCAGCGTTTTCGTGATATTGCGGACGCAGTTGGTGCGTACCTGTTTGTCGACATGGCGCATATTGCAGGTTTGGTTGCGGCGGGCGTTTACCCGAGCCCAGTTAACATTGCAGACGTAACAACGACCACCACGCACAAAACGCTGCGCGGTCCACGTGGCGGCCTTATCTTGGCAAGAGCCAATGAAGATTTAGAGAAAAAGTTAAACTTTGCAGTATTTCCAGAAAGCCAAGGCGGTCCGTTGATGCACGTCATTGCGGGTAAGGCTGTATGCTTCAAAGAAGCGATGTCTGATGACTTTAAAGTATATCAAGCTCAAGTAGTGAAGAATGCACAGGCAATGGTAGCTGTATTGATTGAGCGCGGTTATAAAATTGTTTCAAATGGTACCGATGATCATTTGTTCTTGCTCGATCTGATCGATAAAGATATCACGGGTAAAGATGCTGACGCGGCGTTGGGGCGTGCTCACATTACAGTAAACAAAAACTCTGTACCGAATGATCCACGCTCTCCATTTGTTACGAGTGGTTTGCGTATTGGTACTCCAGCGATCACGAGTCGAGGCTTTAACGAGCAAGATTGTTCCGAATTGGCTTCTTGGATCTGTGACGTTTTGGACGCAATGGTTAAAGATGCGGAAGACGATAGTGTCATTAATGTGGTGAAAGAGAAGGTTAAAGCGATTTGTTCTCGCCTGCCCGTATACGCATAACTTAAACGCGAATGGCCGCTTCGGCGGCTTTTAGGAAGGTACATGCACTGCCCGTTTTGTAAAGAAAACGACACTAAAGTCATCGACTCTCGACTGGTCTCTGAAGGAGATCAGGTGCGACGTCGTCGCGAGTGTTTATCCTGTAAGGAGCGCTTTACAACGTTTGAATCAGCTGAGCTAGTTATGCCTCGCGTGGTAAAACAGGACGGCACGCGGCAACCTTTCGATGAAGATAAGCTAACTCGAGGCATTGCAAGAGCCCTTGAGAAGCGACCAGTAGGAATAGATGCGATCGAAAAAGCCATCTATAACATTAAGTATCGCTTGCGGGCGACGGGCGAGCGAGAAGTGAGTTCTTTCTCTGTAGGGGAGGAAGTCATGCGCGAGTTGCGAGAAATCGACGAGGTTGCCTATGTTCGCTTCGCGTCCGTCTACCGTAGTTTCCAAGATATTAACGAATTCAAAGAGGAAGTTGACAGACTTTCTCAGCCTCCAAAACCTTAAAGCTAGACTTTACATCAGTACTAAGTGAGCTCATTGACCCTAATTGACCGGCAGCATATGGCTTTAGCGCTACGTTTGGCGCGTAGAGGACTTTATTCTACGCACCCTAACCCGCGCGTGGGTTGTGTGATTGCAAAAGGCGAAGATGTGTTGGCTCAAGGGTGGCATGAGAAGGCTGGAGGGCCTCATGCAGAAGTGATGGCCTTGGCTGCTGCGGGAGTTTCTGCGAAGGGCGCTGTCGCATATGTTACGTTAGAGCCTTGCAGTCATTATGGTCGCACCGGGCCTTGCGCTGATGCCTTAATCGCTTCCGGCGTGTCCAAGGTAGTGGTCGCTATGCAAGACCCGAATCCAGAAGTCGGCGGTAACGGGATTAAAAAACTGCTCGCCGCAGGAATAGATGTAGAGATAGGACTTTTGGAGGAAGATGCGCGAGCATTAAATGTCGGATTTATTCGGCGGATGACGAAGGGCGTTCCTCACGTAACCGTTAAATTAGCGATGAGCTTAGATGGCCGCACCGCTATGGCGTCTGGTGAAAGTAAATGGATTACAGCTCCTCCAGCTAGGCACGATGTGCAAAAGCTGCGAGCGCGCTCAAGCGCGATCTTAACAGCAGTTGATACGGTTAAGCTTGATGACCCATCCTTAACCGTGCGCGAAGATGAGTTGGTGCTCGGCAATAATCAGTTAGGTATTTGCGGCCAACCTCTTCGAGTTATCTTGGATCGCGATGGGCAATTACGAGGTAATGAGAAAGTTTTCGATGAGACAGCTCAAGTTGTTTATGTCGTCGAGCAAAATGCTCATCCTGCGAAGTGTATAGAAAGTGCGCTGCACATCGACGTAGTGAGATTAGGTTTACAGAGCGATGGTCGGTTTCAATTGACGCAAGTACTCGAGCTTTTGGCAGAGCGCGGTGTTAACGAGTTGTTGGTTGAGTCTGGCGCAGGTTTGGCAGGCTCGTTTGTTGAGCAGTCCTGTGTAGACAGCTTAGTTGTATATGTTGCGCCGAAAATAATGGGAAGTGCGGCGCGAGGCCTGTTTGATTTGCCATATGAGAAAATGGCTGAAAGCCGATCCTTGGAATTAACAGATATGAGAATGGTGGGTGATGACGTGCGTTTATCGTATGTCATGGTCAATCATCAAAACAAGGTATAACGCACTTATTATGTTTACTGGAATTATCGAAGCAGTCGGTCAAATTGAATCTCTCACTCGTAACGGGTTGGATATGTCTATTGCGCTGAATACCGGCCAACTGTGTATGGAAGATGTTGCTCTAGGTGACAGTATTGCAGTGAACGGTGTGTGCTTAACGGTAACTCGAAAATCAACGGATGGTTTTGAAGCCGATATCTCTGCCGAGTCTTTGAGATATACAAATTTCTCAAGTATGGGGCTTGGCTCTAAGGTTAACTTAGAAAAAGCGCTCACGCTTTCGACTAGGCTTGGTGGCCACCTTGTTAGTGGGCACGTTGATGGAATAGGGTCTATAGTAGAGGTTCGAAATGAAGGCCGTTCTTTGCGTTACAGGGTGCGTTGTTCTGCCGAGCTTATGCGATATGTTGCGGCAAAAGGATCTATCACAATTGATGGCGTGAGTCTCACCGTAACAGGCCTCGAGGACGATGGTTTCTATTTAAATATTGTTCCTCATACAGCGAGTAATACGATCATTCCTTCGTATGAAAAGGGAGTTTCGGTGCACGTAGAAGTTGATGTAATGGCTCGTTATGCCGAGCGGCTTTTGCAAGCTAAGAGTGAGCATGACAAGTCGCCCTTAGATAGAGCGTTTTTAGCGAAGCACGGTTATTAGTTTAGCCTTGCTAGGCAAGAGTTCAAGATAGGTTTGGATAGGTAATTTAGTTGTAAAGGGGAGTGCAGTTTCGCACCCCTTGATTAGTTGATTGGAGGCTAAATGAAGCTCAACACGGTTGAAGAGCTGGTAGAAGATATTCGTCAGGGCAAAATGGTAGTTTTGATGGATGATGAAGATCGCGAAAATGAAGGCGATCTTGTTATTGCTGCCGAACAGGTGCGACCAGAAGATATTAACTTTATGGCTAAAAACGCTCGAGGTTTGATATGTCTTACCTTAACTCAGGAGCGTTGCAAGTTTCTTGGTCTTCCTCCAATGGTTACAAGCAATCATGCCCAGTTTCAGACCAACTTTACCGTTTCGATTGAGGCTGCAGAGGGTGTAACAACAGGTATTTCAGCGGCAGATAGAGCGCACACTGTGCGCACGGCGGTAGGTCGTAACACTAAGCCCCACGAAATTGTACAGCCTGGACATATTTTCCCTATTGCCGCTCAGCCTGGCGGTGTTCTCAGCAGAGCTGGTCACACCGAAGCTGGTTGTGACTTGGCGAGAATGGCAGGTTTTGAGCCTGCTGCCGTAATCGTTGAAATAATGAACGAAGACGGAACGATGGCAAGACGGCCAGATCTAGAGCTTTTTGCGAAAGAGCATAACCTAAAGATCGGTACTATTGCAGACATGATTCATTACAGAGCTTTGCATGAGCAGACCGTGGTAAGGCAAGAAGAGCATGAGGTTGAAACTGACTTTGGTGCGTTTGAGCTAATTACCTATAAAGACACCCTTCAGGGTCATCTGCATATGGCGTTCGTTAAGGGCAATGTAGCTGAAGTCGATGCGCCGGTTGTGCGGGTGCAATATCCAGATATACTTCGCGATACTATTGGCGTTAAGAAACAGGGCTCAGAGTCTTGGTCTGTACAGCACTCGTTAGCCCGTATTGCCGAGGAAGGTGCTGGCGTTCTGGTCTTGTTAGGTGACACCTATGAAGCTAGCATGGAAGAACGTTTAATTGAATTTTTTAATAGTAATGCGCCTTCTCAGGGCGGGCAGGGAGCCTATCTAACTGTCGGTACGGGCTCTCAAATTTTGCGAGACCTTGGTGTGCATAAAATGCGATTATTGAATCCTGCAGTTAAATTCTCCGCGTTGTCTGGCTTCGATTTGGAAGTAACAGAATTTATTCCTTATAAAGATTAGTTTACTGTTTAAGAGTATAGAATATGCAAAATATCAAAGTTCATGAAGGTGACTTCAAAAACGTTTCAGGCAAATTTGCGATGGTCGTTGGTCGTTTTAACAGCTTCGTTGTTGAAAGTTTGTTAGAAGGCGCTGTCGATGCCTTGGTTCGACAAGGTATCCCAGAATCTGATATCGAGATTTATCGTGTACCTGGTGCATTTGAAATGCCAGTTGCGGTTCAGCGTGTCGCGAAAACAGGCAAGTTTGATGCGATTGTCGCTCTAGGTGCAGTTATTCGTGGCGGCACGCCCCACTTTGAGTATGTTGCTGGCGAGTGTGTTAAGGGCATTAGTTCCGTGTCTCTTGAATATAACCTGCCTGTAGCGTTTGGTGTCTTAACTGTCGATTCGATTGAGCAGGCTATTGAGCGTTCAGGCACAAAGGCGGGTAACAAAGGCGCTGAAGCGGCAATGTCTGCTTTAGAAATGCTTACACTATTTAAAAATGCGGGTATCTAAGTGAGCGAAACTGATCAGCTACATCCGAAAAAGGTAAGTACCTCTCAGCGTAAACGCGCGAGAAAGATGGTACTTCAGGCTCTTTATCAGTGGCATTTGGGTCAGGCTAGTATCTCGCAGATTGAGGCAGAGTTCCGCACTGATAATGACTTTGCAAAGATCGATGAGGCTTACTTCGTTGAGGTGTTCCGTGCAATACCTAAGAGCATTTCTGAGTTAGATCGACAATTTGATGTCATGCTTGATCGTTCAATTGATGAAGTTGACCCGATTGAAATTTGCCTGCTTAGAATGGGGACCTATGAGCTAATGCATCGAATTGATGTGCCGTACCGTGTCGTAATTAACGAAGCGGTTGAATTGGCTAAGCAGTTTGGTGGCACAGATGGCCATAAATACGTTAATAGCGTGCTTGATAAGCTTGGGCCGCGTTTACGGGCGGCTGAAAACAAAAAGTCTTAATGTGCAAGGAGCGAACCCAAAGCGATTGGTGATTCGCTCCATCAATAAATTCAATCTTTAGAGATTAAGAGTCGCGTGACGGAATTTGAAATTATATCCCGGTATTTTTCTAAGCCCGTTTCTAGCGACGTTCTGCTCGCGCAAGGCGACGATTGCGCTCTTTTTGATGTACCCTCTGGTCTAACTTTGGCTTTCTCAATCGATACTTTGGTTGAAGGGCGCCACTTCCCCCTTAATTATCCAGCAAAATCCGTTGCGACGAGAGCGCTAGGTGCAGCCCTAAGTGACCTTGCGGCAATGGGAGCTAGAGCATCCCATTATACCTTAGCGTTGAGTTTGCCGAACTTTGATGAGGCTTGGCTTGCAGAGTTTTCTGAAAGTTTGTATGAGATGTCGGATCGCTTTGAGGTCTCGCTTGTCGGAGGGGATACTACTAGGGGACCATTGTCACTCTCGATTCAGGTTCATGGGTTGGTTCCTCAGGGTATGAGCTTAAAGCGCAGTGCTGCGAATGCAGGTGACTTGTTGTTTGTTTCTGGCAGCGTAGGGGACGCAGCTGGTGGCCTTAAGCTATGCAATGACAACGGTTCCTACAGTTCTTCGCAAAAGCGTGTGACTGATCGCGAGAAATATCTTCTCGAACGCTTTGATTGTCCGGCGCCAAGGCTAGTTTTGGGCTGCGCGCTTAGGGGTAGGGCGAGTGCTTGTATTGATATTTCGGATGGGTTTTTGGCAGATGCGAAACATTTGGCAGGGTCATCAGGCTTATCTGCTGTGATTTCTGTTGATCAGGTGCCGGTGTCTGATGCCCTGAAAGCGGTTTGGCCCGAAGACTTTGAATCTCTGGCCTTATCTGGAGGCGATGATTATGAGTTGCTTTGCGCAATCCCAGCTAAATATGAACGCTGGGCTTTGGAGTTGGGCTTGGTGAAAGTAGGAGAGCTGGTTCAGGGGCAAGCTGGACTGATTAGGCTTCTAAAAAATGGAGCCGACTATAAGTATGAACATTCTAAGGGGTATTTACACTTTGTCTGATTTTCAGTTTCCGAAAGGCTTTTTTAAAGACCCAATCAATATTTTGGCGTTTGGTTTTGGAAGTGGGTGCGCGCCGAAAGCGCCGGGAACATTTGGTACGTTAGCGGCCGTTCCGCTTTATCTTCTTCTTGAACCTTTGCCTGCTGTGTATTATCTGTTGGTGTGCTTGCTGGCATTTGGTTTAGGTGTTTGGTTTTGTGGGCATGCCTCAAAGGCGTTAGGAGTGCATGATCACGGGGGAATTGTTTGGGACGAGTTCGTCGGTTATTGGATTACCATGTTCATGGCTCCAAATGGTTGGGAATGGATAGTCTTTGGCTTTGTATTATTTCGCGTGTTTGATATTTGGAAGCCATGGCCGATCAAGGTCATCGATCAGAATGTCCATGGTGGTTTTGGTATTATGATCGATGATGTTCTTGCCGGGGTTTATGCGGGCATTATTCTGCAGGTCGTTGCTTACCTTCTCTAGTGAGTTTTAGGAAGCTTCTTCACGACTTGAATGAATCTATTTAAACTTACTTCAGCGCGCTCTTTGTTGGCATAAGGGCCGCTGTCAAAACCTTCGCGCGTCGAAAAATACCACTTGCTGCCGGCGCAGAAAAAGCGATCGCTGCGAAATGGAACATTGCCATTTTCACCTACACGTTTTTGTAAGTTACCCATCGTTGCCTACCCCCGTCTTGTGACGTGTTTTATATGATATTAAATTTAACGCAAATTGCCTAAATATCAACCAAATTTGTTTCGTTTGAGGGTTGAATCACCACTTAAGCCCTATGTTTTTATTATTACAGCTATTTAGATGTACATTAATAATTGAAAGCAAGTCGCGCTGCGGTCAGAATGCCCTTTGGTTTTTTGAATGTTTCAAGGAATAGTAAATGAAAGTTGCCCGGATCACGATGCTTGTTCTTCTTGCTTTAATTGTATCGGCTTGCTCAAGCAAAATAGTTAAGACCTATGAAGGTGAAACCTTAACTCTGAAAGATGTGTCTATTTTAGTTGCCGGTGAAACGATCGAAATTGTTTCAGTTAACGGGAAGGCAATGACGAAGTACCTTCTTAAAAACCTTGAGACGAGTTACGGTTTAAAGCCGGGATTAAATAAGGTTGTATTCAAATATGCAGAAGTCTGGGCTAAAGCGCCAAGAGGTGATGAAGATGCACGCTCCGAGCTTGTTGCATCTGGGCCACAGTTAGTAGAGTTTGAGGCGGCACCTGGTGAGGCTTACCGCTTTGAATATGACAGGGTCGAGGATGTGCGAGAATCACGTATTCTAGCAGCCTCTTTTACCGCCTCGGTTGTTGATCAATCAAATGCGGTTGTAGGGTTATCTGGTATTTATGATGCTGAAGCAGTCGCTGCGGCGGAGGCCGAAACAGTCGCTGCCGTTGGTGCTTCGGCGCTCACAACGTCAGGGGCAGCTATGGCTTCGCAGGGCAATAAGTTGCCTACGCTTGATGCAATGAAAGTTTTGTGGGAGAAAGCGAGCGCCGACGATAAAAAAACGTTTCTTAAGTGGGCGTTCCAATAAGCTGCTGCGTACTTAGGGCTTGTTGGCGGATGCAAATAATCCGCTTACTAGCCCTGTAACATCATCCACTATCCCCGATATCATAGAGCTACTTTCTACTTTGATCGTTTCGTCGAGCAAGTCGCTTTGATGCGCCTGTATCTCACTTAATGCGTCGCTCAGATACTGAGAAAAAGGCGCCTCACCTTTGTCTGAAACTAAGTCGGTACAATAGGTAGTATTGATGTTGTAGTGGCCATTGTAGCTAATGATTGTGATTGTCAGTCCAATGCCGTCATACAGAGGGCTATTGCATGCTAACGAAATCAGTTCGTTGTCTTCAAAGTACAGGGGGAATTGTGGTCCCGGTATGTTGATGATCGGAAGGTTGAACATGGGTTTGAACTTCTGAGCAAGCAAAAATTCTGAATAAACGCGCGCAGACAAGGCGGCCATATTTGTTGGAACAAGTTCGGTTAAGCGATTTGCAGAAATGGCGTCATCGTAGTGGTTGGAGCTTTTCGCCATTTCATGGATAGCGTGAATTCGCTTTATTGGGTTTTCTTCGTTAGTAATGAGCGAAAATAGGCTTGCGGTCAGCTGTTTTCCTGATCGATAGTGCAGGCTAGTTGAGCGAACCGATATAGGTGAAAGCGCAATAAGAGGTGCTTTAGGGAGTTTGTCATGCGCTTTAAGGTACTGGCTTAGTGCTTCAGCGCAAACGCCTATCAGAATGTCATTTGTTGTCACGTTATCGATGTGCTGCTTTAGTTCTCGTATCGTCGCAAACGACACTTTTATGTTGCTGCTCTCTCGTTTGCTCGTGACCTTTTTGTTTAGTGGTGTTGCTGCAACACTTAAAAGTGCTGCAGGTAAGTTTAATCTCTGAAGTTGCTCGTAAAGAACGCCATAAAATGCCGCCGATGCGGTGTCTTTAAGTAGTCCACCGATGGCTGTAGGGATGGTCAAAGCTTTGTTGTACGCGACTTCTATCAAAGAGCTTGATCCGGGTATTTCCGTTGCCACCCACTCTTTAATCGGGCTTAGTTTGGTTCTTTTTGGGCTTACATCGAGTAACTGACTCAGGATGTCCTCGCCACTAGATCCATCAAGCGCTGCAATATGAGTCACCAAAATGAGGGCGAAGCTTGTTTTGTCTACCTCGTTGCCGTCTTCGTTTTGAATGCCGTCGACGTAGTAGGCTTGCCATAGCGGTTTATCGCGCTCTAGAGGGGTGTTTAAGATTTTCGCGGACAACTCTTCTAGGGTGCAGGGCGTGTTTAGTGTGTTTAACTTGATGTGGTGGACGTGATTGTCTAAGTCAAAGCTAGTGTCATCACACCAGATGGGTAATTCATGATTTAGCGGCGCTTCTACGAGCTTTTGTCTAAAGAAAAGCTCGTTATCTAGCTTGCTTTCTATAATGGCTTTGAAGCGCTCAAAATTAAAGCGAGACCGAGTACTTTTCTTTCGAAAGGTGTAGGTGCCGCCGACGTGCAGCGGAGCTCTATTGCTTTCTAAAAACAGAAATGATGCATCTAGTTCGGAAAGGGTACGCATGAGTCTGTATAATCGCCATCAAACCAAGTGAGATGACTAGTATAAGCTTTGTGAGCGCGCTTGTTGAGAGTGGATTGTTATTTATTTCGCTCAACGCTGAGTGTTGCAAGCCTCTTTAGGGCTTTAACATGCACGTTGTCGTCGAGCAAATCAAGCGCCAGGCACGCTTTGTCGCGACACTGATACGCGGCGTTCAAAGTGTAATCAAGCGCACCGCAAGCACGAACGATGCGGGATACTTCTTCGATGGCGCTGATGTCGCCTTTTCGAATCGCCTGCTTGATGAAATCGGCGTCGGGCTTTTCTGAGTGCTGTATTGCGTAGATTAGCGGAAGGGTGAGTTTGCCCTCTGCGAGGTCATCTCCGACATTTTTTCCCATGGTTTCGGCGTCGCCGGTGTAATCTAGGATGTCATCGATTAGCTGAAAGGCTAGACCAAGTTGCAACCCATAGGTTTTGAGTGCAGCGTGAGCGCTTTGTTCGGTTGTAGCGAGTTGTGATGCTGAGTGAGTCGCGGCCTCAAAGAGCATGGCTGTCTTATTCTGAATGACGGTGAAGTATTCCTGCTCGCTTATGTTGGGGTTCTTTGCGTTCATGAGTTGAAAGACTTCGCCCTCAGCAATCACGTTGGTTGCATTTGCGAGAATGTGCATAACGTCCATGTTGCCGATCTCGACCATCATCTGGAAGGCTCGGGAGTACAAGAAATCGCCCACTAAGACGCTCGGCGCATTGCCCCATTGGGCGTTTGCGGTCGATTTTCCTCTCCTCATATCGGATGTATCTACGACATCGTCATGGAGCAATGTCGCTGTATGCAAAAATTCTATAATGGTGGCTAGCTTGATGTGTTTATCGCCGTCGTAGCCCAGTGCTCGTGCAGACAACAACGTTATTAATGGGCGCATGCGCTTGCCGCCACTCTCAATGATGTATTGAGCGATTTTTTCAACTAAAGGAACGCGTGAGTTCAGCTGTTCGAGAATCAGTGTGTTTGCGGCCGAGAAGTCGTTTTGAACCGACTTATAGATGTCTTCAATTTGCATAATGTTGGCTGATTTGATGTGCATGCGTTGCCGCAGTGAGTAAGGACGAACGCAATGCTATTGGGCGCTTGTCGTCGTGTCAAGAACTAGCGCAGAGAGTGTGAATGCCAGCTTGCAATTCTATAGCGTTTCGAATAGAATCACGCGCCCTCGAAGTACAGTAGGTTGATGTTCTCTGTTATAGGGTTGCCGAAGAGCTTCCTTTAGACACAGATTGGTCGGAATAAACATCCGAATCTAAGCAGCATGGCTAGCGTCTGAGTTCGATTTTATAGACGTGTAGCTTCGAGGAATCACGTTATTTTGGAGATACAATACATGTACGCTGTAATTGTTAGTGGTGGTAAGCAGCACAGAGTCACCGAAGGTGAAGTGCTGAAGTTAGAGAAAATTGAATTAGAGACCGGTGCAAAAATTGATTTTGACCGAGTATTGCTAGTGGTAAATGGCGAAGACGTTAAAATCGGCGAGCCAAATGTTAAAGGCGCAAAAGTAACAGCTGAAGTTCTTAGTCACGGTCGTCGTGAAAAAGTTAAGATTCTTAAGTTCAAGCGTCGTAAGCACCACATGAAGCAAATGGGTCACCGTCAGTGGTATACTGAGGTGAAGATCACAGGTATTAAAGGTTAATAGCGTTTGCACTTAGTGCGAATCAAATAGCGAAAGGAGTAATCTAATGGCTCACAAGAAAGCGGGTGGTAGTACCCGGAACGGTCGTGATTCGGAATCGAAACGCTTAGGCGTAAAGCGCTTTGGTGGTGAAGCAGTTTCATCTGGCAGCATCATTGTTCGTCAGCGTGGCACACGTTTTCACGCAGGTGACAACGTAGGTTGTGGTAAAGACCACACTTTGTTTGCAACGTCTGACGGTGTTGTTCAGTTCGTAACGAGAGGCCCGAAAAACCGTAAATACGTAGAAATCGTAGCTGCGGAATAATTGGTTCGGTAGTCTTATAAGAAAGCTCCGCAGCGCGGAGCTTTTTTTTTGGAAATTTATAGCGTGCAGGCGCTTACGAGTTACACTTACAGTTGATAAGGGCGTTAGTTGAGGGGAATGTATGAAATTTGTAGATGAAGCAACAATATCCGTGGATGCAGGAAAGGGCGGTAACGGGTGTTTAAGTTTTCGTCGAGAGAAGTATATCCCTAGAGGCGGCCCAGATGGTGGTGACGGCGGCGACGGTGGTTCTGTCATTCTCGAGGCAAACGATTCGATTAATACGCTGATAGATTACCGATACGTACGTTCATATCGTGCAAGGTCTGGTGAGACTGGTAAGGGGCGGAACTGTACGGGTGCTGCGGGTGAAGATCTTTTTCTTCAAGTACCGGTCGGCACGACTGTTTTTGATATTGATACCGAAGAAGTGCTTGGTGACCTGACTGATGTAGGGCAGCAGTTGATTGTCGCACAGGGTGGATGGCACGGTTTGGGTAATACGCGCTTTAAATCTAGTACCAATCGTGCGCCGCGCCAAACGACAAAAGGTAAAGAGGGCGAGGCACGTAATATTCGTCTGGAGCTAAAAGTTCTTGCTGACGTAGGTTTGCTTGGCTTGCCAAATGCTGGTAAATCGACGCTGATTCGCTCCATTTCTTCCGCTAAGCCTAAAGTTGCCGATTATCCTTTTACTACGTTAGTGCCGAACCTTGGGGTTGTGCGGGTTGAAGCGCATCGCAGTTTTGTTGTGGCGGATATCCCTGGCTTGATAAAGGGTGCGTCGGAGGGGGCTGGTCTCGGTATTCGCTTTTTGATGCACTTGGTTCGTACACGACTATTATTGCACGTTGTTGATATGGCACCGTTTGATGCGACTAACCCCGCAGATGCTGTTGCTGAAATTGCAGGAGAGCTTTTGAATTTTAGTCCAACTCTAGCTTCGCGTGAGCGTTGGTTGGTGCTGAATAAGCTTGATATGGTTCCGGAGGGCGAGAGGCAGCAGCTTTGTGATGATCTTGTGGCAGCTTTAGGTTGGGAAGGTCCGGTTTATCAAGTCTCTGCCTTGAATTCAGAGGGTTTAGAGGCGCTGTGTTGGGATATTATGCTCTGGATAGAGGCGAAAGCTGAAGCGGAGGCTGACAATGAAGAGTTGGCCAAGCAAGAGGCTGATATCAAAGTCACAATGCAGCGAGAAGCGCGCGAGCGTATGGAAGAGTATAAGCAATCAAGGCGAAATAAGCCTAAAACAGATGAAGAAGATGACGATGACGATTTTGACGACGATGACTACGACGTCGAAGTTGAATATGTTCAGTAGTGATGTGCTAATAGAGGTTTGAACGTGGCAGTGGCTCAAGGGCGAGCGCGCATAAAATCAGCGCGCAGATTGGTTGTGAAAATTGGCAGTGCTCTCTTGACTGATGACGGTAAGGGCTTGGCTCATGAATCGATTCGCGACTGGGTTGGGCAGCTTGCTAGTTTGAGAAAGGCCGGAGTTGAAGTGGTTCTAGTTTCTTCGGGTTCGGTGGCAGAAGGTATGGTTCGGCTAGGTTTAACGAGCCGACCGGAGCAGTTACAGGTTCTTCAGGCAGCGGCTGCTGTTGGGCAGACAGGGCTCATCAATGCTTACGAACAGTGTTTTAAAGAGCATAAGCTTGCAACGGCACAAATATTATTAACTCATGATGATTTGTCCGACAGGAAGCGTTATCTGAATGCGCGCAGCACGATTAATACCTTGGTCGAGATGGGCGCGATCCCCATTATTAATGAAAACGATACCGTTGTAACGGATGAAATCCGCTTTGGTGATAACGATACCTTGGGCGCTTTGGTGGCAAATCTTGTTGATGCTGATGGTTTGATTATTCTGACGGATCAGTTAGGCATGTTTGATAGTGATCCTCGAACTAACCCTGACGCTCGCTTGCTTGATGTGGTGTCGGCTGATGATGTGACTCTTGATGCGATGGCTGGAGGGCGTTCAGGTAGTCTTGGGCGTGGAGGTATGCAGACAAAGTTGCGAGCGGCTCGCTTAGCATCTCGTTCGGGCGCGTTTACGGTCGTCGTTGGTGGGCGTATAGAGCGGGTTATCGAGCGTTTGGTTGAAGGCGAGGTGCTTGGCACTGTCTTCGAGCCAAGTACGGATCGACAGTTAGCGCGCAAGCAATGGTTGGCAGGGCATCTGCAAACAAAAGGGAGTTTGCGTTTAGATGATGGCGCTGTTAATGCTCTAAGGTCAGGGGGTAATAGCCTGCTTGCGGTGGGTGTCCGAGAGGTTGAAGGTACTTTTCGCCGAGGAGAGATGGTGCGGTGTTTAGATGCTCAAGGTAGCGAGTTGGCGCGAGGCTTAAGTAATTACAATTCTGATGATGCTAGGAAGATTTTGGGTGTGGCTAGCAGTCAGATTAGTGATCGTCTAGGCTTTTGTCATGAGCCTGAGCTTATTCATTGCGATAATTTAGTCTTAGTGTGAATCTTAAAATTTAGACGAAAAAAAACCGAGCAGAGCTCGGTTTTTTTATATTTCGATTAAGCTTTAAGGGCTTTAACTCGAGCATTCATGCGGCTCTTGGTGCGAGCTGCTTTATTCTTAGGGAAAATTCCCTTGTTGACCATGCTATCGATCAGTGGCACAGCTGCAGTAAATGCTGCTTGAGCTTCATCGTAGTTACCACTATCGATCTGTGCGTCTACTTTTTTGATAAAAGTACGAACCATTGATCGTTGGCTTGCGTTATGTTGGCGGCGTTTTTCGTGTTGACGCGCGCGTTTCTTTGAAGATGGGGAATTAGCCACCGTAATGCTCCTAAAAAATTTCGCGAATTACTAAATTCGAACTCTTTTTGCAGTCGTGCCTTATCAAAAGAGTCCGTTGGTAAAAATGACGCGAGACTATGCCGCTTTAATCTGGCTTTGTCAATACCCTTTCAGGTTCGTGCCCTTCTTTATGCGTTGGCGTTGCTATTTATACGTCGTCGTACTTAAGCTGCCTGAGAAACCATCTTCGAAATGATGCTCTCGCAGGTGTTCCTGTCCATATATTTCGGGACTGGGTAGTTAGTATGGGCTTCATCTAAGGCGAGTTTTGCGATCTTAGCAATATCTTCTTGTTTCAGGTCTTGCAAGGTGCTTGGGATCTTAAAGTCTTCAAGCATTGCTCGAACCGTTGCGATAAATTTGTCTGCGAGTTGCTTTTTACTCTCTTTGCCTGTCTGCAGGCCCGAAGCTTTTGCAAGTTCGGCAAGTTGAGGGATTATGTCTGCTTTTGAATAATCTAGTATGTGTGGCAACACAATCGAATTCGCTAAGCCATGCGGGGTCGAGTAAAGTGCGCCAAAGTTGTGTGCAATGGCGTGCACATACCCGACGCCGGCTTTTGTGAAGGCTAGGCCCGCATAATAAGA
>JAWUYI010000061.1:0-8054 GCA_034110885.1 Oleiphilaceae bacterium | reverse complement strand
GCAACAATCGGTTCCACAATTATCGGCGGCTCGTAATACGCATTAAGGCCCCCACTTTCTACTTGATTTACTGCTGCAAACAAGTCCCAAGCTTCAGTAATTTCTCTCGCTTCCTCAGGTGCTATTGGTTTGCTGGGTGCTTTTCTATCCGCTTGAATCTGCACCTGCCCTCCGGCGACTAAGTAGTCGCGCATGATATCGGTTAAGCCACTGCCCATTCGTATATACGCATACGCCATCATCTCCTGCCATGCAGAAACTGTTTGAGCCACAAACGCTTCACGAGGAACATTTGTCCCACAAGAATTATAGATACGGCGAAAGAACCCTTGCTCAACCACATCAAACGCGATGCTCTGAACCTCATATTGGTTCTTTTCCTGCACCTTTAGCTCCCAGTTGGCCTTAACTCGCGCGATTTTATCTAGATCTGCCGTCACGTTAAGGTTAAGAGGCTGTGCACCAGCGAACTGATCTAACTCGATATAAAGATCAAAGGCTAAGTTTTCAATTCCCATTTTGTTGAAGCTTTCTCGGCCCAAGGGGTTTAACCCAGAACAAGATAAAGCAGCGGACCACAATTTAGGTTTTGTTGTGTTTTGCTCGTCAAGCCACTCATAAAACGGCTCATCTAAAAACTCAGTTTCAGCTGACTCAAGGCGCACAGATTCGACATATGAAGGGTCTTTAAAATACATTGCAGGCAAGCCAATCATAAGCCCAAAGGGGTTACCAAAATCGACAGTCAAACGATTGACTGAAACCTCTCGTTTTAACTCAAAAAGCTTCAAAGAAACATTATCGTAGTGAATTTCACCACTGCTCACAGAAACACTAAAGCTGCCATAATCAAACGCCAAGGTCTTAATCGCTTCTGAGCGAATTTGTTCGCTGGCTTTTATTGCCACCAGAACTAGCGTTAGCTTCAGAGCTAGGGCGAAAATCACGAGGCCTGCCACGGTAAAAGAGAGCTTCTTTATCATTCTGTAAACCAAATTAATTAAAGTCTTATGAAAACTATAGCAAACTTAAGATAAGTAGAAACCTAATAAAATAAGCGACTTAAGCTTAAAAGCTATAAGAAGTGCGAAACATCTGCTATAAATTATTATATACAAACATTTTTTTACTCATCGAGCTCTACAAATCGCACCAGAGGACACATGAAAAGTAGCCATGATATTAGCCAAGCGATAGGGCTTCTAAAACAGACCCTTCCTGAAATGCAACGCAGGCAAATCGCAACAACACCAGAGAACTACGCAGTCTGGTATGAATATGTTAGTGGCGACAACCCAAATCTAGTCAACGAAATTAACCTCCTCGACACAAACCGTACTGCTTTTACAGCGGAACTACATCGCGACCTTTACCAGCGCTACGTAGCAAGTGAGCGCGAAGCGTCTGTAAATAAATTGAGCGACACTGTTAAAGACCTTATTCACAACTTTTTGATTAAATCCAAGAATGAAGAAGAAGGCCTTGGCCGCTACTCCACAGCTCTAAACCAGATTTCTAGCGAATTTGAAACCTTAGAAGGCATTGCCGAAGTAAAGCTGATGGTCGCTCAACTTATTGACCATACACAGCAGCGAGAGTCCGCAGTCAATGAAATGCAAAGTTCCTTAGAAACTATGTCCTCTGAGATGCAAAGGCTGCGTGCAGAAGTCTCTCGCTTAAGCGGTGAAAGCTCCATCGATGCACTAACCAAAATAGCCAGCAGAGTCGCGTTTGACTCAGATTTGGACACCTATGCGGCGCTAAGCGCCTCCGAAGGAACACCACTCCCCATCATTTTGCTTAATGTAGATAACTTTTCAGTCTTTAACGAGCGATACGGAACGGCGATAGGCGACAAGGTGCTAAAGTTCATCGCCACGCTATTCAAAAGGAACCTAAAAGGCAACGACCTACTGGCTCGATTCTCTGATGACGCTTTCATTATTCTGCTTCCCGAAACCGACCTGGACGGTGCGTTAACAGTGGCAGAGAATCTTCGAGAACGTTTATCTAAACAAACGCTTTCAGACAGTGCCGAGAAAATGCAACTAGGCACAATTACCGTGTCGGGTGGTGTCACTTTATACAAGAATGGGGAAACAACCGACGCGTGCATAGAGCGTGCAAAGGTTGCTTTATCACGCTCTAAGTTTGAAGGTAAAAATCGAATTTCGCATGTCTAACGGATTAACTAAGTCCAGTATTGCTAATTAATGTACCAACACCTTCGTCAGTAAAAATCTCAAGAAGCGTCGCGTGACTAACTCGACCGTCAATAATATGTGCGCTCTTAACACCGTTGCGAACGGCTCCCAAGGCACACGCTATTTTAGGCAACATGCCGCCATAAATAGTGCCATCTGCGATCAGGTCATCTACTTGCTGCGTTGTTAAACCTGTTAATACATTTCCTTGCTTGTCTTGTAAGCCTGAAATATTCGTCAGAAGAATCAGCTTCTCTGCACCCAACTCTTCGGCTACTTTTCCAGCCACAAGGTCTGCGTTGATATTATAAGAAACGCCATTTTCGCCCACACCAATAGGCGCGATTACAGGAATAAAATCGCTTCTCGTCAGCATATCGATAACTTCGGGGTTTATGCGGCTAACTTCACCCACATGCCCTATGTCGATAATTTCAGATTTTTGAACTTCCGGCGCAGCTGCTTTTACTTCTAGCTTACGTGCTCGTATAAAGTCTGCATCTTTGCCTGTTAACCCTACAGCCTTGCCACCATTGCGGTTAATCAAAGCCACTATTTCCTTGTTTACTAGTCCGCCGAGAACCATTTCAACAACGTCCATCGTTTGAGCATCGGTAACGCGCATGCCGTCGACGAAGTGACTTTCAATATTTAATCTTTTGAGCAAGTCTCCAATCTGGGGACCTCCTCCGTGAACAACAATCGGATTAATGCCAACGGCCTTCATTAGCACGACATCACGTGCAAAGCTATTCTTTAGCTCTTCGTTCTCCATTGCATTACCGCCATATTTAATGACGATAGTCGACCCCGCAAAACGCTGGATATAGGGCAAGGCTTTATTCAAAACCGAAGCAATCTGGATTGCGCTATCTTTATCTAAACTCATATTATTAGACACTATCAAAAATCGACGTTTAAGCTGCTATCCACTGCTAGCAGCTGTTTCTTAAATTGCTGTTTGATGCTCTCCAGTGATTCTTCATCATCGGCTTCGAACCTAAGCACCAGCATCGGAGTGGTGTTAGATGCCCTGCATAAACCCCACCCATTGGCGAAGTCGACCCTCAATCCATCTATCGTCGATACATTGGCCTCCAAAAATGAATCTTTTAACATACAAAGCTTTTCTACAATGGTGAACTTAGATTCGTCCGTTACTTCTATATTGATTTCTGGCGTACTGACATCCTCCGGAAAATCCGCAAAAACTTCTTCTGCAGAGCGATCTTCAACACCTAAAATCTCAAGCAAACGAACAGCACTGTACAAGCCATCATCAAAACCAAACCAGCGTTCTTTAAAAAAGATATGGCCGCTCATTTCACCAGCCAATAGCGCGCCAGTTTCTTTCATTTTAGCTTTGATTAGTGAGTGGCCAGTTTTCCACATAATGGGACGACCACCATATTCACTAATTAAGCCATTCAAACGGCGTGAGCATTTCACGTCATAAATGATATCTGCACCGGGGTTGCGCGCAACAACGTCTTTGGCAAACAACATCAACAGACGATCAGGCCAAATGATTTTACCTGTGTTCGTTACCACGCCAAGGCGATCACCATCGCCATCAAACGCTAAACCGATATCCGCATCATTGGCTTTGACCGCAGCAATCAAATCCTGAAGGTTTGCCGGCTTACCAGGGTCGGGGTGATGATTCGGAAATGTCCCATCAATATCACAGAACAGCGGGATCACTTCACAGCCAAGCTCTTCAACTAACTTAGGCGCCAATTCGCCAGCCACACCATTACCTGCGTCCA
The DNA here is from genome assembly GCA_034110885.1 of Oleiphilaceae bacterium. GTDB lineage: Bacteria > Pseudomonadota > Gammaproteobacteria > Pseudomonadales > Oleiphilaceae > PZPK01. Next base: position 4,081 of record JAWUYI010000061.1, on the reverse strand, counting down.
ACACAACCTTTAACGGTGCCGCGACGGCAACATCACCCAATATGGTGTCTAAGTAGGCTTGATCAACATTATGTTCTTGAATCGCGCCTTCACCTGAAACAAAGTTTCCTTCAACGATTCGAGAATATAAGCGCTGAATATCATCGCCAGACAAGGTCCTGCCCGCGACCATCATTTTAAAGCCATTGTAGTTTGCGGGGTTATGGCTGCCGGTAATCATCACGCCCGTGCCCGTTTTCAATTCATGCGTTGCAAAATATAGAACAGGGGTTGGAACGCGACCGACAATAACCGCGTTCGCACCTGTGCTCGTAATGCCTCGGCAGATAGCATTGCAATAATCAACACTAGACAAACGTCCGTCGTAGCCAACGCATAAGGTCTGTTGTCCCTGAGCCAAAGCCTCAGAAGCCAGCGCACGGCCAATCAGCTCAACCGTTGATTCCGTAAGGGTATCGTCAACGATCCCTCGAATGTCATATGCTCTAAAAATAGATTGCGGTACATTCATAGCGTGAACGGCCAAATCACTCAAAGGTGTTTCCTCTACTGCAGCAGTGTCATCCATTGAAAGCTGATCATCTAAATCTAGGTCATCAAAATCTAAATCATCGTCAATTGAAGTAGATGGACCAGTCTCTTGTACCGTCATAGCGTCACTAGCTAACGGCGCTTTCGGTGCCTCTTTTTTCGTCTTCAACTGCTCATCTTCTTTAATTTTTAGTAGGCTATTCACCGCCTGAACCATCTGAATTAATTCATAATAAGCCAAACGAGACGTTGGTTTACGCGAACCGTTTATTCCGGACTGAATTAGGGTAGAACTTAAGCCAATGTCTTTCTGAATGCGACTCAAACGAATACGACAAAGTACGAAAATCGATATAATACTCAGCACGGCAGTCAACGCCAAAATAGCCCACATGCTTTTGCGATCTACTACCACAATGCCTTGTTCAGAAGGTGAGTATCTAAGTCGCCAAGTACCGAATTTCAGATCATGAAAGACTTGGTTATCTGCCGCGCGATCACCATGAGAAATTACAGTTACAGCGTTTTCTTCTCCACTACTAAGAAGAGAAATTTGCCCACTGAGCGCTTTTGATTGAGCCTTGAGTAGATTCGATATTTCAGCACTTGTAAAAACAAACAATACGGTTGCTGGAAAGGCTTCTTTAGCGCCTTTCGCCTCGAGTGCTATTTGATAAAACCATTCATTATTCTCAAAAAAGGTTTCTATTTGCGGGGCTTTCTTTTCACTAGCTTTACGTAAAGCGTCAACGCTCGCAAAACCTAACTCTGGATATAAATTACGCACTAAATTTAGCTTTACAGTTGGAACAATATATAGCGCTTTTAAGTCAGGCAAAGTCGCTCTCAAAAGTCCAGAAGCTTCAGACTGATTATCCGATAAGGCAACAAGCATCTGATCTTGAGCTACGATAGATTGTATCGCTGAAAGTCTTTCTTGGGCGTAAAAATCTAGATCCCGCTTAACGACTGAAGACATCGCAACGTTGAAGTCACCTTGATGCGAATCTTCGAGCGCCGTCACAAATAACAGTTCTAGCGCGGCCGATAAAAGGGCGATTAATCCAAAAGCGAGAAGTGCGGGCTGCACACCCCATGAAGTTAAAGACATCCCTTCGAGCTTAGCGGCTGGAGACTTGTCTTTGTTGGCTTTGTTGGCCTTTTTGTCTTTCGCTTTAGTTTCTTCTTCGGTTGTCACAAGCGGATGACTTTTCTTCTTAAATCCTACCATCTGATAGTCCTAATTTATCAAACACAATCCAATAAAACTTACTTAGTCCCCGTCGAACCAAAACCGCCTTCACCGCGATCACTTTTTTCGAAGCTATCTACAAGGGCGAAATCGACCTGGACAACAGGTAACACCACAAGTTGTGCTATGCGTTCTCCCGGCTCTACAACAAAAGTGTCAGCGCCACGGTTCCAACATGAAACCATCAACTCGCCCTGATAATCTGAATCAATCAAGCCGACTAAATTGCCAAGTACTATCCCATGCTTATGGCCTAATCCAGACCTCGGCAAAATAGTGGCCGCAAGGCTAGGGTCTTCTATATAGATGGCAATGCCTGTTGGTATGAGAATCGTGTCCCCAGGCTTAAGTTCAACTGCGGTATCTAGGCATGCCCTTAGATCAACCCCCGCAGAACCCTCAGTTGCATAGGAAGGGAGCGGAATAGTATTCCCAATTTTTTCATTAACGATCTTTACTTGTACTGACTGTTTCATCTTGTCCACTAAGCTAGTTTATCTTGGAATATTTTTATGATTCTGTTTGCTAAAGATTCAGCGAGAATCGTTTTCTCACGCTGGTCCAAAAACTCTTGATTAGATGCTGTAATGACCGTCACGGCATTTGTATCACTATTAAACCCAATTTCTTTATTCGACACATCATTAGCAATAATCATATCAAGCTTTTTACGTGATAATTTATCTCGCGCGTAATTAATTACATCATCGGTCTCCGCAGCAAAACCAACGACTACTCCTTTTGTGTGCAGCCGCCCAGCAACGTCCGCGATAATATCAGGGTTCTGTTTTAGCTCTATGCTCAGGTCGCCCCCTGTTTTTTTCATTTTGGAGTTCTCAATCTGGGCAGGTGCGTAGTCAGCAACAGCAGCTGCACCAACAAAAATATCACACGAAAGCGCTATGGCAGCCACTGCCGCTTTATGCATTTGTTCTGCAGACTCAACGTCAATACGGGTAATTTCGGAGTGGCATGAAAGAGAAACAGGTCCAGTAATTAGTGTAACATTCGCGCCTTGGAGCCGGAACGCCTCGGCTAGAGCAAAGCCCATTTTTCCCGAACTATGGTTAGTAAGATAGCGCACCGGGTCGATGGCTTCGCGCGTAGGGCCTGCCGTCAGCACGACAGATAAGCCTTCAGCCACCCTTTCATGGGTCGATTCCAAGCAATTGATAATCTGCGCGGGCTCCATCAAACGACCAGCGCCCACATCTCCGCAAGCTTGCTCACCGCTCTCAGGTTCAAGGGTCTGAAACCTCGCGCCATACAGAGAAGACAGTTTGGCAAGATTATCTTGTGTGACCGGGTTGTGCCACATAGCCTGATTCATAGCCGGCGCAATGACTAACTTGGCGTGCGAAGCGAGCACAAGCGTACTCAAAATATCGTCCGCGAGGCCTGAACGTAACTTAGCGATGAAGTTAGCACTCGCTGGGGCAACTAAAATGATATCAGCCCACTTGGCTAGCTCGATGTGCCCCATACCTGATTCAGCTTCTTCGTCCAGTAACTGAGTTGCAACGGGATTTCCGCTTAACGCCTGGAATGTCAATGGCCGAATAAATTCACATGCACTATGTGTCATAGCCACACGAACACTAGCGCCAGCCTTGACCAAAAGTCTGCATAACTCAGCAGATTTATATGCGGCTATGCCACCGGTAATCCCTAATAAGACCTTACGATTTTTCAAAGACATAGTTAGTGATTGGTATTTGAAGTAATGATGTCTCGACGATAGCATTGCAAAGCCAAGCTTTCCAATAACATCGTCTACCCGAGCGTACTAATTAAAACTGCCCACTAAAAACAAACCCGCGTTCGCGGAGCGAAAGCGGGTTTATTTAGTAAACTTTGGGGTAAGACCTTATAAAGGTTTTACGTCCTCAGCTTGCGGGCCTTTTTGACCCTGACCAACTGTAAATTCAACTTCTTGGCCTTCAGCTAAGGTTTTGAAACCGTCTGCTTGAATTGCGCTGAAATGAACAAAAACGTCTGGGCCGTTATTTTGCTCGATAAAACCAAAACCTTTTGATTCGTTGAAAAACTTAACTTTACCGGTAACTCTATCTGACATAACTTATTCCTGGGTATTAACACTTTTAATGGCCTAAAAACAGGATCTAACTTATGCGAGACTTTTCGAGCGAACTTTAAAGCTTCTCAAACGTTCATCATAAAAATAGCCGTATTTTCTAGGCTTCATAGATTATACTAGCCGACTTTCTACCTAAAAACCAAATTTTGTTTTAGATTATGAATAAATCAATTCGATCAGAAATTTTCTCGCGGTTTCAG
>JAWUYI010000060.1:0-17996 GCA_034110885.1 Oleiphilaceae bacterium | reverse complement strand
AGCTTCTCAAACGTTCATCATAAAAATAGCCGTATTTTCTAGGCTTCATAGATTATACTAGCCGACTTTCTACCTAAAAACCAAATTTTGTTTTAGATTATGAATAAATCAATTCGATCAGAAATTTTCTCGCGGTTTCAGGCTGACAATCCGAAGCCCGAAACAGAGCTTAATTACGCATCCACTTTTGAACTTCTAATTGCCGTTATCTTGTCCGCACAAGCTACAGATAAGGGCGTTAACAAAGCCACTGACAAGCTGTTCCCTGTTGCCAATACGCCTGAGGCTATTCTGAGTTTAGGCTTAGATGAGCTAAAGCAGTACGTTAAAACGATAGGGCTCTATAACGCTAAAGCCGCAAATATTATTAAAACTTGTACGATATTGGCGAAAGAGCACAATTCAGTGGTCCCTGAGGATAGGCTCGCACTAGAGGCACTCCCTGGCGTTGGGCGGAAAACGGCTAATGTCGTACTCAATACCGCATTTGGCCATCCAGTTATGGCTGTAGATACACATATATTTAGAGTCGCAAACCGAACAAAGATAGCACCAGGAAAAACGGTATTAGAAGTTGAGAAAAAGCTCATAAAAAACATTCCAAAACCCTATTTAATTGATGCACACCATTGGCTCATCCTCCATGGCCGCTATACCTGCATAGCACGCAAACCTCGTTGCCAAAGCTGTATGATAGAAGATCTATGTGGATTTAAAGGGAAAACCGGGGAATAAAAAAGCCCCGGTATGCATAACATCCGGGGCTTTTCTTGATCTAATTATTACTTAAAAAGAGTATCGCCACTTAAGCCTTGTTTCTCAAGAATATCACGAAGACGTTTAAGTGCTTCAACCTGAATCTGACGCACCCTCTCGCGAGTTAAACCGATTTCGCTACCTACCTCTTCCAAAGTACTCATTTTATAGCCACGAAGACCAAAGCGGCGTGAAAGCACCTCTTGCTGCTTACCCGACAACTGATCTAACCATCCATCAATTGAGCCGCGTAAGTCGCTATCTTGCAACAACTCAGCAGGGTCGGATGCATGCTCATCCGCAACGGTATCTAACAAAGACTTGTCGCCGTTTACACCAATAGGCGTATCCATTGATGTAACACGCTCATTCAAACCGAGCATCTTTTTAACATCAGCGACTGGCTTATCCAGCAAGTCTGCGATTTCTTCTGCTGTTGGCTCATGATCGAGCTTTTGGGTAAGTTCTCGCGCTGCACGCAAGTACAAATTCAACTCTTTAACAACATGAATTGGCAGACGAATGGTTCTAGTCTGGTTCATGATGGCGCGCTCGATGGTTTGACGAATCCACCAAGTCGCATACGTTGAAAAACGGAAACCTCGTTCTGGATCAAACTTCTCTACAGCACGAATAAGACCTAAGTTACCTTCTTCAATTAAATCTAGGAGCGTCAAACCACGATTAACATAACGGCGGGCTATCTTGACGACTAAGCGCAGATTACTTTCAATCATGCGCTTTCTGCCAGCCTCGTCTCCTTTCTGAGCGAGTCTAGCAAAATGAACTTCTTCTTCGGCAGACAATAAAGGTGAGAAGCCGATTTCATTCAAATACATTTGAGTCGCGTCAAGTTGACGGTAGGAAGATGACTCTCTCGTTCCCGTTCCAGCTCTGCGACTGTCTATAGAAGTAACTACTGACGAAATGTCGTCTTCACGAGCGTCATCAAACTGCCCGTTTTTGTTTTCGACTTCGTATCCGTCTGCGTTAAATATTGCTTCTCTTTCTGCTGACATAGTATTTCTCCGCTTTTTATTGTCTACCTCGGCATTTACGACTCAAGGTAACCTAGCTATTTATTTTTGCGCGCTTGGTACAACTTTATTCTCTAAACCACGCTATCTTTTTGGCAAATAGTGCTCGGGGTTAACCGGCTGACCATCCTTGCGAATTTCAAAGTGGAGCATAGCCTTAGATCCGGCGCGCCCCATTGAAGCAATTTTTTGACCCTTCGAGACCTGTTGTCCCTCTTTGACCAAAATAGTCTTATTGTGCCCGTATGCACTCAAGTAACGCTTACTATGGTTAACGATGATCAAATTTCCGTAACCCAGCAATCCGTTGCCAGCATAAACGACCTCTCCCGCCGCTGCTGCTTTGACTGCATCACCCTCTCGGCCACCAATATCAATTCCTTTATTGACCTTGCGACTTTGAGTGCTTGTAGAATACTTCGCAAGTATCAGGCCAACATGGGGCCATCCCCACTTTATGTTATTGGTATTATTGAACTTTTTATTCTTTGTAGTTTTGTTAACAGAATCTGTTTTTTGCTTACGTTCTGTTACATTTTGTCTTTCGTGAGGCGCATTTTTTGCGCGGTCTTGGAGCCTTTCATACGCGACGGAGCTAAGCTCTAAGTTGATTTTTTGGCCTACTTGAAGGACATATGGTGACTTAAGATGGTTAGCACTTGCTAACTCTTTAAAGTCACGCCCGTAGCGCCATGCGATAGAGTAGAGAGTATCTCCAGTTTCGACCTTGTGGGTTCCAAAGTAGACAGGGGGATTAAAGCGTTGGTTGTAGTAGATATCTGGTGAAGTGCAAGCGCTTAAGATCACAAAAAGCATGAAACATTTTGTTACATTTCGCACAAAACTCTTTGTTCTGTGCGGCGCTGACACCAACATGGCGAAAAAAAGTAACAAATTCGGCCTCTTTAATAGATCACAATTCTATATATAAACCACTTATATATTCTATAAAGGTATTACCGGATAGATTCGATATTAGCTTCTAACGCTAAATGGCGGTTATATAACGAGTTTTTTAAATATAAAACTTTTGCAAAAATGTTACCTTGCGCACACTGCGCTTCCTTTGGTAACACATTGACACTCATTTCCTTAATCGCCTACCCGCATAAGAAACAGCAACTACAATAAAATAAGCGAATAAAAAAAGTAATATTGCATTCAAGAGTTGTGACTCATTCCCGGTCAAAGCTTCATAATTTGCCGGGCCAACGTTTTCCTGAGCAAAAGGCACAGACTCTCCCTTACTATTCTCTCGATAGCTTAGGGTAAGTTTCCAAGGCCAGATTTTGTTCAGCGCGCCAATCATCAAACCGATTAAGAATGCGACGGTCACATTGCGATAGTTTTGCAACGCAAGCCCTAGGACGCGAGCGCTAACAAGCAAGCCGATCCCACACCCACTTGCAAACACTGCAAGAACTATGAAATCTAGACCTTTCACCGCACCAAGAATAAACGAGTAGGTCCCCAAAACTAAAAGCAGCAGGCTACCGGAGATGCCCGGCAATATCATTGCCGTAATCGCAATCGTGCCAGACAAAAAGGCACCAAGAAGGTTTGCGCTTATCAAAGGAAGTTCAAGCGCAGTCATACCCCAAGCAACAACCGCCCCAAATAGCAAACTGCTTATGGCGCTGGCGCTCCACACACTCACCTCGTGCCGCATGATGTATATCGAGGCAATGATTAAACCAAAGAAAAAAGCCCAAACCAGAACAGGGTGCGTAGCCAAAGCATACGAAATTACGCTCGCCAAACTAAAAACACTGCTTAAAATTCCTGCTAAAAGGCAGAGTAAGAAGTTCCCATCAATAGCGTTCCAGAACGCTACAAAATTTCGGCTTCGCAACAAAGAAAGAAATTCGGGCAATACGGCATTGATTGCTAACAAAAGGCGATCATAGATTCCGGTAATAAATGCCATGGTTCCTCCAGAAACTCCCGGAACAACATCGGCAGCACCCATTAGCATCCCGCGCAAGAAAAGCGCTAAATATTCTTTCACCCTCGACTCCTAAAACTGAGTATTAACGAATGACTCCGGGCAAAAACGGCACGAACATAACGGGCTCTATTACTTCCCTGTCGTAACGGTCACCGCGTCGTGTAACAACAGTAAGACTCTGACTGACATCCCCTAGAGGAACAACCATGCGCCCTCCATCTTTAAGCTGTCGCAGAAGTTCGATCGGGATTTCTTTAGGCGCTGCCGTCACCATAATTGCGTCAAACGGTGCTTGTTCAGGCCATCCAATACCTCCATCCGCATGACGAGCATAAAGGTTGCGATAATTCAGACGACTAAACCTAGCCTTCGCTTTCTGAAGAAGCGGAGATATGCGCTCTACACTGTAAACGAGATCTACAAGTTGCGACAGTATGGCGGCCTGATAGCCAGAGCCAGTACCTAGTTCAAGAACGCGACGAGGTTCAGACAACAACAATAGTTCTGTCATCCGAGCAACGATATAAGGCTGCGAAATTGTTTGGTTGTGACCAATAGGCAGGGCCGTATCCTCATAAGCACGATGCGACAGTGCCTCGTCTAGAAAGATATGTCTGGGTGTATCTGCGATGGCTTGCAGCACACGTTCATCGACAATCCCCTTATCTCGCAAACGTTGAACCAAACGCATGCGCGTGCGGCGAGATGTCATGCCAATGCCTTCAAGGCTAGGGTCTAAGGCCACGATTACGCCTCCAGCCATCTCTGAAGTTCAGGCAAAGCGCTATGGCGCGTCATATCAACCTGAACAGGTGTAATAGAGACATAATCATTTGCGACCGCATAAAAATCAGTTCCAGGCCCGGCATCATCACCCTCACCTGCAACGGATATCCACAATCGCTGCTTGCCTCTAGGGTCAGAAAACTTCTCGGGTGGTTGACCTTTTGAGCGATGCCCTAGTCGAGTAATTTGCATACCTCTCAACATTTCATAAGGTACATCAGGCACATTTACGTTAAGAATGGTTCTTGGTTCCAAGCCTTGAATCGGCGGTTTCATTAGAATATCTCGGACAACAAGAGCAGCAGTAATAAACTGCTCTTGTCCTCGATTCACCAGCGATACTGCAATAGCAGGACATTCAAGAAATCGCCCTTCAATAGCAGCCGCTACGGTACCCGAATAGAGCACGTCATCACCAAGATTCTCGTGGCTATTGATCCCTGACACAACGCGATCAATCTGCCCATCATACAAAGCGGTTAAGCCCACATGAACACTGTCTGTTGGCGTGCCGTCTACGCAGTGATAGCCGTTACGTAGAGTTGTTACATTTAGAGGTCGAGATAAGGTCAGTGAGCCGCTTGCGCCACTATGATCTCGATCCGGAGCTACCACGCGCACATCGGCAAATTCTGACAAAACTTCAGCCAAACACTGAATGCCTTCTGCATTTATGCCATCGTCATTGGAAACCAGTAATTTCATGCTACTAACCTTAATGTTCTTCTTTTTCGCGCTGGCCGCCCAGATCCTCAATATCTAAGATCTCGTCAAGTAGAGACGTTGCGAAAGCTCCAGTTGCCAGCATAAATTTTAAAGTCAGGGTATCGCTCGTTAATTCCCAACTAAAGTCTTGAGCTCGCATTCTATAGGGCCTTCTAGCTAAGGTCATTCGATTCTTATGAATACCCTTCACTAACACTGGGTACTGCTCGAAAAATTGCTTTTCTATCTCACTGGCTGGCGCAACGCCATCAATGTCGTCACCGTACAAAGGGCCCCCAATTTCATCCAAGAGCCAATCGCCCGCTTCTACCTTTTCCGCAAGTAAACGGTTATAGATGTATGAACGCGATGCTGATAAGTAAAATGAACGCTGAGAACGTGATGCTTTTATCTCGCCAAGAAATAGACGTTCGGCTCGAAATAGGTTCTCTCCATCTCTGCCAAAACGCTGCATGCCAAAATAATTTGGAAATCCGCGCTCACGAATAAGTTCAAGCTCTGCTTGAAGGCTCGCTTTTACCTTTAAGTCACGCACTACAATTTCAAACTTATTCGCGTAATGTTCACCCCTTCTAAGCTTGCGACTATGTCTACTTGCCTTAAGTACGCGAACGCCAGGAAGATCTATGTCAATGTCTTTTGGCAACTCTTTATTACGAATATAGATGCTAAACCACTGCCTCGTCACCGCCCAACGATCTTTAAGTCCCGAGAAACCAACATCCATCTTCTTTACACCAAAATACGACGCTAGGCACTTGGCTAGGTATTCCGTATTTTGGCCTTCCTTTTCAATAAACAGCCAAGCATGCTCGCCCTCACCACTTAACGCTAAATCCATGCATTCTTCTACATCGAAATCTGCTGGCTGTGTTTTGATCTTGCCTTGCCCAAAGGGACCATCACCGGCTCGGGGAAAATCAAACGAGTATGTCAAAATGTCTTCTCCACTAATACGCTCGCCTGACACGCGATACCTTCTTCCCTGCCAGTAAAACCAAGCTTTTCGGTGGTCGTGGCTTTGACACTAACAGCCGACACATCAAGACCGAGGTCGGCCGCAATATAGCGGCGCATATCTTCAATGTGAGGTGCCATTTTTGGCGCCTGCGCAATAATTGTAGAATCAACGTTAACAAGCCCATACCCTTCATCTTCTATAAGCTTGCGCACTGCCCGTAACAGATCACGACTGTTCGCACCCTTCCACTCAGAGGAGCTATCAGGAAAGTGTTTACCAATGTCACCCAATGCTAGGGAACCAAGCAAGGCATCGCATATCGCATGCAATAAAACATCTCCGTCAGAATGCGCTAACAAACCTAGATGATGAGGAATAGTAACCCCTCCCAGCGTGATGAATTCACCGTCACAAAATGCGTGAACATCATAGCCGGAGCCAATTCGAATTGCCGTCATGAGACTGTTCTCGGAAGTTTTACGTAAATAAGCGCTAGCAACAGCTAAATCTTCGGGCTGCGTTATCTTTATATTTGAAGCACTCCCTTTAACAAGCAAGGGGTTATAGCCAAGCAGTTCTATAGCAGAAGATTCATCGGTAATTATTCCATTTGGCGGAGCGGCCGACAGTGCTTGATCTAATAGAGAAAAAGAGAATACCTGCGGCGTTTGAGCTCGCCAGACGCGCTCTCGTGGAATAGTTCGAAGACCCTCTTCGTCTTGAAGCTTTACAGTGTCTGTAACCGGCAAAGCTAAAACAGCGCCTACATCGGTCAAAGCCAATTCATTCTGCAGATCCTGCAACTCAGATTTGGACACACAGGGCCTAGCTGCATCATGCACCCACACCCAGTCATTCGGTGCAGCATGATCTTTCAGTGCATCAAGGCCCAAACGCACAGTATCTGCTCGCTCCTTTCCTCCGGTATAACAAATTACGCGTGTGCGAACAGACTCGGGAATCAGTTCCTCCCAATACGCATCTTCTGGGTGCAGCGCGACCACAACACCTTGAAAAATGCCACTATCAAGAAGATTGCTAAGCGTGAGCTCTAGAATCGTTTTATTATGCAGTTTTAGATATTGCTTAGGGATCTCAGCTCTCATTCGGGAGCCGATTCCCGCGGCAGGAATAATTAGCCAGTTACTCGGATTATAGGAGGTGATCGACATTACTTAGATTTAACACCCGTATGCGCTAACAAGCCTCTACTTATTAACAACAAGAAAAAAAGTTTCATCTTTGGCAATCATGCCTAGATCTAAACGAGCAAGCTCTTCAATTGCGTCATATCCGCGTTTTAGATCGAGCACTTGAGCATCCAAACGAGAGTTTCTCTCCTCAAGTATAGAGTTTGCATCGCGAAGTTTTTGAACCTTGCCCTCTAACTGAGATATCTCGTAAAGACCGCCCTCACCGGCCCAAAGCCGAACTTGCAGCCCTAAGACGATCAGACACATGAAACACCACAACAACTTCATTTTCTAGCAGGCCTCTACAACAAAAGTAATGTGAACAAATTTAATTGGTATTAAATCACTCTAGCCCACAAACAATGATTCCGCTAACCGAAAGACGCTTCTAAACATGTCAGAAAATCAATGTTTTAGGCGCCCCATAACGCAAAGAAGAGGGCCTGACGCCCTCTTCTTTATTTCACCAAGACAAAAGCTTAGATATTTACTGCCCTTTAATCTCAGAACGCCCTTTATACGGCGCATTTGAACCCAACTGCTCTTCAATTCTTAGAAGTCTATTATATTTCGCTACACGATCTGAACGACATAGAGAGCCGGTTTTTATCTGGCCAGCACAGGTACCGACTGCCAAATCGGCAATCGTTGTATCTTCGGTTTCACCAGAACGATGCGAAATAACGACTGTGTAGCCGGCATCTTTCGCCATTTTGATCGCATCTAGCGTTTCGCTAAGACTACCTATTTGGTTAAATTTAATAAGTATCGAGTTAGCGACGCCTTTATCAATGCCTTCTTGAAGGATTTTGGTATTGGTCACAAACAAGTCGTCTCCGACCAACTGAACTTTATCGCCCAGACGTTCCGTTTGATACTTCCAACCAGTCCAGTCTGACTCATCAAGACCATCTTCGATGGAAACGATTGGGTAGCTTTCACATAGATCGGCTAAATAATCACTGAACCCTTCCGAGCTAAACTCTTTGCCTTCACCACTCAGATCATACTTGCCGTCTTTATAAAACTCAGAGGCTGCACAATCCAAAGCAAGAGTAATGTCCTTATCGAGTACGTAACCGGCATCGGCAACCGCTATTTTTATAACCGCCAACGCGTCTGCATTAGAAGCCAAATTAGGCGCAAAGCCACCTTCATCACCAACCGCAGTATTAAGCCCTTGTGTTTGCAAAACCTTCTTTAGAGCATGAAAAATTTCTGCACCCGCTCGTAACGCTTCTGCGAAGCTAGGCGCCGAAACGGGCTGGACCATAAACTCCTGAATATCCACGTTGTTATCGGCGTGCTCACCACCATTCAAAATATTCATCATGGGGAGAGGCATAGAATATTGGCCAGACGTACCATTGATATCTGCAATATGCTCGTATAACTCTTGGCCCTTTGCTTGTGCCGCAGCTTTTGCGGCCGCCAATGAAACGGCAAGAATTGCGTTGGCGCCTAGCTTTGCTTTATTCTCGGTGCCATCTAAATCAAGCATAACCTGATCAATCTCGCGCTGAGCTGCAGCATCTTTGCCAATAAGCGCGGCTTTAATTTCACCATTAATACCCGCAACGGCGTTTAAAACACCCTTCCCCAAATACCGAGATTTGTCGCCATCACGCAACTCTAGCGCTTCGCGAGAGCCTGTTGATGCACCAGACGGAGCACATGCTGTGCCGACAATGCCCGATTCCAAAATAACATCGGCTTCAACGGTAGGGTTGCCTCGAGAATCTAGTACTTCACGGGCTTTAATATCTGAAATTCGAAACATCTATACTTTCTCCAAAAACAAAACTCTGCCACATAGCCACTCAAGCAGTGTCTATCGGCTTAAAACTTTTAACCAACTCGTCGATCGCTTTCACTCGCTCTAGAAAGGGCTCTAGCTGCTCTAAACGCAATGCACAAGGCCCGTCACACTTGGCAGAATCAGGGTCTGGGTGCGCTTCTAAAAATAAACCCGCCAAACCTTGCGACATTCCAGCTAAAGCAAGATCAGTAACCTGCTCTCTGCGACCACCAGCAGAGTCCGAGCGACCACCAGGTTGCTGCAATGAATGCGTCACATCAAAAAAAACAGGGTACTCAAAACGTTTCATCGCTCCAAAACCGAGCATATCAACAACTAAATTGTTGTAGCCAAATGACGAACCACGCTCACACAAAATTAACTTGTCATTACCCGCTTCTTTGCACTTAGCAAGAATGTGCTTCATTTCTTGTGGCGCAAGAAACTGCGCCTTCTTTATATTTATCAAGGCGCCCGTTTGCGCCATGGCCACAACCAAGTCGGTTTGACGCGACAAAAAAGCGGGCAACTGAATGATGTCGCACACCTCGGCAACAGGCTTAGCCTGATGCGGTTCATGCACATCCGTAATGAGAGGAACATTAAATGTCGACTTTATCTCTTCAAAAATACGCAAGCCTTCCTCTAAGCCCGGCCCTCTAAACGAAGCTACTGAAGACCTATTTGCTTTATCAAACGAAGCCTTAAAAACATAAGGAATACCCAGCTTTTGGGTCACTTCGACATAGGACTCAGCGATGCGCATAGCAAGATCACGGGACTCAAGAACATTCATGCCCCCAAAAAGGACAAAGGGCTTGTCATTTCCGATTTCAATATCTTGAACGTGCAATACTTTTTGCGTCATTTCAAACTACGCCTTGCTTTGTGCGATCGCGGCTTTCACAAAGCCTTCAAACAGACCATGGCCGTCCCGAGGCGTAGATGTGAACTCCGGATGGAATTGGCATGCTACAAACCATGGATGGTCCGGAGCCTCAATCACCTCCACTAAAGCCCCATCTATAGATCGGCCTGAAACGATCAAACCCGCATCTATTAACTTAGGTAAAAGGTTGTTATTCACTTCATAACGGTGACGGTGACGTTCATAAACGATTTCTTTACCATACGACAATGCTGCCTTTGAACCTGGCGCCAAGCGACACTCTTGCGCTCCTAAGCGCATAGTCCCGCCTAGGTCTGAGTCGTTATCTCGCTGTTCAACCACCCCACTTGAATCTTTCCACTCGGTGATCAGGCCAACCACTGGATTTTCACAATCTGATTTAAACTCAGTACTATGAGAATCGTTAAGACCAGCAACATGGCGGGCAAATTCTATAACCGCCACTTGCATCCCCAAGCAGATGCCTAAGTATGGAATTTTGTTCTCGCGCGCGAACTTAACGGTTTGAATCTTACCTTCAACGCCTCGGTTACCAAAACCACCAGGCACTAAAATCGCATCTACGTCCGCAATCTGTTCTGTTCCTTGATCAATGATGCTTTCCGAGTCGATATATCGAATATTGACCTTAGTACGATTACGCAATCCTGCATGCTTAAGCGCTTCTATTAGGGACTTATAGGCATCGAGCAATTCCATGTACTTACCAACCATCGCAATGGTAACTTCTTGCTCTGGATGCGATTCTGCCTCAACAACTTCATCCCACTCACTTAAGTCAGCTTCTTTACACTCGAGATTGAAGCGCTCAACAATAATGCTGTCGAGTTTCTGCTCGTGGAGCATATGAGGGATCATGTAAATGCTACTAGCGTCTTGCAGAGGAATAACGGCACGCAACTCTACGTTGGTAAACAGTGCGATCTTACGACGCGATGACTCATCGATTTCATGATCCGAACGACACACCAAGATATCTGGCTGAATACCAATCGAGCGCATCTCTTTAACAGAATGCTGCGTTGGTTTCGTTTTAGTCTCGCCCGCTGTCGCGATATAAGGCACGAGTGTTAAGTGCATGAACATAGCACGATTCGAGCCTACTTCTATTTTGAGCTGACGAACGGCTTCAAGGAAAGGTTGCGACTCGATGTCACCAACGGTTCCACCAATTTCGACGAGCGCAACATCATAACCGCTCGCACCTTCGACAATGCGACGCTTAATTTCGTCCGTAATATGCGGAATCACCTGAACGGTGCCGCCTAAATAATCTCCGCGACGCTCTTTACGAATAACATCTTCATAAACACGACCGCTCGTAAAGTTGTTACGCTTCGTCATCTTCGTACGAATATAGCGCTCATAGTGACCTAGATCTAGATCGGTTTCGGCGCCATCTTCAGTAACAAATACCTCGCCATGCTGAAAAGGGCTCATTGTACCCGGGTCAACATTAATATAGGGGTCTAGTTTAAGCATTGTAACGTTAAGGCCTCTAGCTTCTAAAATCGCAGCTAAAGACGCAGATGCAATACCTTTTCCTAATGAGGAAACCACACCACCGGTGACAAATATAAAGCGTGTCATGTAAATCCTGTCAATTTCTCAGACTAAGCCAAACGCGCGCCCTGAACAGATATTTAGGACGCAATTTATGATGACTACAAACTACAAAGAAGGGAGGAGATTTTCATCTCGAGATGGGGCGCCAGAATACCAGAACATGCGCACCGCCTCAAACAAAATTGCTCGTGATACACCTAACTTTTTACGACATGTCACCACAAAGCAAACCCCACCCTCAAGATAGCTCGAGTGATTTTAGTCGAGCTATGCTGCCGTCGCCATAAAAATGCGTAAATGAGACATTCGCCATCATCACGCACGAGACAGAAGCTGCAACAATTTTCGGGCTTTGCTATGCTGAGTTACGAACACTGAACAACCGTGAGTTGATAGATCTTGAATCAACCATAAACTTAAGGAATACACTTTGAGACTTGGCAAACCGACCCATCGCTTCCTTTTGATTTGGACGCATCTAGCCTCTCTCTTATTCCTGACAGCAACCGTGGCAGCAGAGCCCCTAAGGTTCGCACTCGCGCCAAGCATTCCCAGCCCAATGCCACAATATGAGAAAGTCGTCGAAAATGCCGACAGCAAAGTCCGCAAATCAATTACTCGATATGAAAAGAAAATAGATGATCGATCAAGGGCTCGCGCATGGGAGGGCGCCATAAGCCACCTAGAGGAGCAAACCAAACTTGACATCGAACTGCTGCTTCCAAAAAGCCAATTAGAATTTGAACGCAACCTAGCGCTAGGAAACTACGAACTAGCCTACATGACACCGATACAATTCATTGCAGCTCAAAGTTCGCAACAATACCAAGCATTGGTAAAGCGCAAAGCAGAGCCCTTGAGAGGCCTAATTCTGGTGCAAAAATCAGACAAAGCTACCACCCTTAGAGATATAGAAAATGATAATCTGGGGCTACCAGGCCTATTGCATTACTCCGCCAGCATTCTGCCCCGCTTAAGTTTACAAAGGCTAGGGTTTGACCTTAGTTACACTCTTTACGAAAGCCAAGAGAAAGTGCTTAACGCTCTTCTGAAGGGTGACGTTCGCAGCGGCAGCGTGTCGCAATACAGTTATTTTTCCTTATCGCCAAAACAACAGTCCGAGCTGAAAATCCTGTGGGAAACTCCGGGCTTTTCAGCCTATACAATGGCTGCCCACCCCCGAATGCCGTTCTATTCGATAAACAAACTTCAGCGCGCGCTTGTCAATCTAAGTAAAAAACCGGAGTTTAAGTCTTTGCTAGAAGACCTACATGCTCTCAACGGTTTTGAAATTGCTCGCGATAAAGACTGGCATGACGCAAGGCAAATCGATCTCGATAAACTTAACCATCAAATTAGGCTAGCGCCCCGAACGGAGCCTTAGGTGGTCTGCTCATGACAACTGCACGCGTCTATTTCTTTTCGACCTGTTTGATTGAGCACATCTATCCAGATATAGGCTTTGATGCCATGTCTGTGCTTGCCCTTTGCGGCTATGACTGCGCGGTACCATTGCAGCAAACATGCTGCGGACAACCCGCTTATAACTCTGGGTCTATCAACGATAGCCGAGCCGTTGCCGAGCACACCCTGAATATTTTCTCAGAGGAGCCTCTACCCCTCATCGTGCCATCGGCATCTTGCGCCGACATGATTAAAAATCAATACCCCAAGCTTTTTCCTTACGGGAGCCTACAACATGAGCAAGCTCTAGACCTTGCGTCTCGATGCTTCGAATTCATAGATTTTATCGCAAAGAAGCTCCCCGAACCGTCACACGAACTTGCCCCCAAACAAACAATGCTGCACGTCTCCTGCTCCGCTCGAAGGGGCATAAAAGTTCAGAAAAGCTGGCAATTCGCGCTAGAACGAGCCTTTGGCCTACTTGCGTCTGAGCCCGAAGATGAGCAAGAATGCTGCGGTTTTGGCGGGACCTTTTCCATCAAGTCTCCCGATATTTCAACCGTCATGGCGAAAGACAAGTGTGACGCATTAATGGCTAAGGGAGACCAAACGTTTTATTCCGGCGACAGCGGGTGTTTGATGCACTTAAATGGTTTTGCAGAAAAACAAGGCATGCAAATTAGCGGAAAGCACATCATAAGTGCGCTAGCGGCGCGATATGGGGTTGCTAATGCAAAATGAATTTAAGATTCGAATTCAAGATGCCCTAGCTGACACACAACTGCGCCAAAACTTTAAAGGCGCCATGCATTTTCTTCAAAACAAGCGCGAACTCGCTTTTGAAGGACTCGACCTAGAAAGCCTCCGCAACCGTGGTGCGCAAATTCGAAAGCAAACACTAAACAACCTGCCGCAATTGCTTGAGCAACTAGAGGATCAATGCATCCAAAACGGAATAAAAGTGCATTGGGCAATAGATGCGGTCGAAGCTCGAACGATTATTTCTGAAATAGCACTAGCAAATGAGGTGAAGACGATCGTCAAAGGCAAATCAATGGCGAGCGAAGAAATCGAGCTAAATCAGCACTTACAGAAACTCGATATAGAATGCCTTGAAACAGATATGGGCGAGTACATTGTGCAGCTGGATGGGGAAGCACCCTCTCATATCATCATGCCAGCCATTCACAAAAACAAAGCTCAAATCGCTGAATTATTTGAAGAGAAGCTCGGCAAACGCGCCGCAAACGGCCACGTAGATGAACTTATTGGAATTGGCAGAGAGGCACTCCGAACCAAGTTTAAAGATGCAGACATGGGCGTTAGTGGCGTCAACTTCGCGGTCGCCGAAACAGGCTCGCTTTGTCTAATCGAGAACGAAGGCAACGGCAGAATGTGCACCACGACCCCGAACATTCATGTCGCGATTATGGGAATAGAGAAAGTCATTCCAAGCTTCAAGGAATTGCCAGACCTTCTAAATTTACTAACCCGCTCAGCAACAGGCCAAAGCATCACGACCTATGTAAACATTATAAATTCTGCACGAAAAACGAACGAACAAGACGGCCCCAAAGAAGTCCACCTTGTGTTACTCGACAACGGTAGAAGCGAGATGTTTGCAAACGAAGACATGCGAGAAACCTTAGCCTGCATACGGTGCGGTGCCTGCATGAACCATTGCCCAGTGTATACACGAATAGGCGGCCATGCCTATGGCAGCACTTATCCAGGCCCAATTGGTCAGGTAGTCATGCCACAAATAGAAAGCATGGAAGACAAAGGCGACTTGCTCGATGCATGCTCATTAAATGGCGCATGCGGAGACGCTTGCCCAGTAAAAATCGAGCTGCCGCACTTAATTCGTTTGTTGCGAGGCCGCCGAATGCAGAGCAAGCGCATACAGCAATTATCCTGGAAGCTTTGGCGTATCATGAACACGAACGCTTGGGCGCATAAAGCAATGACACTCTCGTTGAATTTGCTGCACCGACTACCGTTCCCCTCGCCCAAGGCGTGGTCCGAAAAGAGGGCTTTCCCCAAACCTGCCGCAAAAAGTTTTAGTCAACAGTTGGCAAAGAAGCATAAAAATGACTAAACCAAGTAACAGCCGGCAGAGAATCCTGAGCAAACTAAAAGCTCAGCAAACAAACACGAATCTTCAGGCAAAGACCGCACCCGTTGTTCAAAACTGCACCGAGACCCACAAGCCCACAAAAAGTGACGCCCAAACGCTTAGCGACCATTTACGAAAAAACCACACCGAAGTCATTTTGAGCACGCAAAGCGAATGGTTGAACCAACTAAGTCGCTTGATACAGCACGAACAACCGAAAGCGTGTTTAGTTTCTGAACATCCCGAGCTTGCTCAGGTCGCCCAAAAACTAGTTACTCTAAAAGGCAGCCCGACTAAAGTTCTAGGCACTTGCGATGCAAGCAAAGAGGCCTTATTTGAAAATATTGAGGCATCAATATGCTTTGCTGAAGCCGCCGCGGCAGACCCAGGTTGTCTGCTGTTAATCGCCACGCCAGAGCAGCCTAGACTGCTTAGCCTAGTGCCTCCTCTAAGTATTGTTATCGTGAGGAAAGAAACGATCACCACTTCACTGGCAGAATTATCGAGACAATTTACACAACCAAAGGCTCGCAATTCAAGCAACCTGATTTTAGTATCTGGGCCATCAAAAACCGCCGACATCCAGCAAACACTTGCTTACGGCGCGCACGGGCCAAAGCGCTTGGTTGTTTTTATTATTCATTGAGAGCATTATTCTGCCTACACTCTAGCAACGAATTTAAATACCAATAAAAACTCAAAGGTACCCTCTATATGTCAAAGCTTAAACTTGCTGCAGCACTCGTCTTCGGTTCAGCTCTTCAGGCCAATATTGCCATCGCAGAAATGGCACCACAAAAGCATGTTGCGATCACCCAAATTGTTGAACATCCGGCGCTCGACTCCGTCAGAAAGGGTGTGAAAGATGTGTTAGCAGAGGCTGGCTGGAACGAAGACGAAAACTTAAAGTGGGAATACCAAAGCGCTCAGGGCAACCCGACTACAGCCGCACAGATTGCAAAGAAATTTGCGGGCAGCAACCCTGACGTTATCGTTGCTATTGCAACACCTTCTGCTCAAGCGGTTGTGGCTTCGGCTAGAGCCAGCAACATTATATTCACTGCAGTCACTGACCCTGTTGCGGCCAAACTTGTTGAAGCTTGGGACAAGCCTAGCCCTCGCGTAACAGGCATATCCGACTTAACGCCCATTGACCGGCACATGGCTCTAATTAAGCAGGTCGTTCCTAGCGCTAAAACCATAGGGGTCATCTACAACCCAGGAGAAGCTAATTCAGTTTCATTAGTGACGCTCGTTAAAAAATATGCCCCAGAACATGGTTTGATGGTTATGGAAGCGGCTTCGCCGAAATCAGCCGACGTGCAAACCGCAATGCGTTCACTAGTAGGCAAAGTCGATGCGATTTATCTGCCAACCGACAACACGGTTATCTCTGCATTGGAAGGTATATTAAAAATAGCGGAACAAGCAGACATCCCTGTTATTGCAGCTGATACAGACAGTGTTAAGCGCGGGGCTATTGCAGCCTTAGGCTTCGACTACTACGATGTGGGACGCCAAACTGGCTTAATGGTGGTAGAAGTTCTAAATGGCAAATCGCCTGGCGATATGCCTGTACAAGGTATCGATAAAACGGAGTTGTACGTTAACCCACAAGCTGCCAAGAACATGGGCATAGAGCTGAGCGCTGAGCTTATCGCGCAAGCAAAAGAAATTATTGAGTGATATCTGACTAGTTATGTTGAGTAGTTTTGCGTTTTTCGGTGCGCTAGAGACCGGGTTTATCTTCGCTCTGGTGGCGCTGGGAGTATTCATTTCCTTTCGAATACTCGATTTCCCAGATCTGACTGTCGACGGCTCGTTCCCGCTCGGTGCTGCCGTCGCAGCAACAGCAATTGTTGCGGGATTTCACCCTCTCATTGCAACCCTTATGGCTTGCGCTGCCGGCGCAAGCGCAGGAATTGTAACAGCGCTGTTAAACGTAAAACTAAAGATCCTACATTTATTAGCGTCGATATTGACGATGATTGCACTGTACTCGATCAACTTGCGCATCATGGATGGGCCTAACAAAGCGCTACTCGGAGTGGAGACACTTCTTAGCCCTCTCGACAATATAAGCATCCCTTACTATATCGCTTATCCTATCGCATTCGGCATTCTGGCTCTGATCATTTTGGCCTTACTTGTTGCCTTTCTAAAAACCGAAATCGGTTTGGCCATGCGAGCAACGGGCTCAAATCACAGAATGGCCTTAGCCAACGGCGTAAATACACAGGCGATGATTATTCTTGGAATGGCTATATCAAACGCATTAGTAGCACTCGCCGGCGCGCTATTTGCGCAAAGCCAAGGCAGTGCTGACGTCACCATGGGAGTGGGCGTCATCGTGATTGGTTTAGCCTCAGTAATCGGTGGCGAAGCTATTTTCTCTACCAAGAACTTAGTGCTATGGGCGACTGCGTGTGTCATCGGCTCTTTGCTTTATCGCATGGTGATTGCCCTAGCGTTAAATGGCGAAATGTTCGGGCTTAAGGCCCAAGACTTGAACTTGATTACCGCGGTGTTGGTCACATTAGCAATCGTCGCGCCAACCTTAAAATCTCGTTTGAAGGGCGCAAAAGTATGATCGATGTAAACAACTTACGCGTCACATTTAACCCTGGTACTCCCCTAGAGAACCCCGCACTAATGGGAATAGATCTGCATATTCCAAAAGGGCAGTTCGTTACCGTTATAGGCAGTAATGGCGCGGGTAAATCTACCTTACTTAACGCACTTGCTGGCGAAGTTCTGAGTGCCAAAGGCTCAATTCGTTTAGATGGCGAAGACAT